>CAZOAX010000016.1:0-14978 GCA_964577735.1 uncultured bacterium | reverse complement strand
CCTATACACATTATATCAGTGCTAATGAAGGGCTGCTGACCGGCTTGATGGGAAATCATACCTACTCTATCTCTAGAGCTATCACGGTCAAAATAAATGAAAATGGTGCAGTTTGCTTCGGCGTGATAAACATGTTGCCATTTGATTAGCTTAGACTGTACAGGAAGATGAGAACAGACCATGGGGCATTCAATAATCTTTATTTTGGTTTCTTCTATATAGAGCTTGTAGAAATGATGCGTTTGATCAAATTTGTAAAATAGGAGTTCTCCATTAAGAGATTTCAGAAATTCTGCTCCTTGTAGAATGCCGGGCTGATATCCAAGTGGCCTATCAGCGCCTTTTAACTGTTCAAAAGAAAAAATACTAAGTTGACTATCCATTTCCAAGACGAGTTGGTCATCTAGAGGCTGCATCACTTGAATATGCCCGAAAGAATGGGTAATGGTGTCGCAATGAAGTTTGTATGTTGTGGCTTGTTTCGTTAAGTAAACAGCTTCATTTTCGTGAAATAGCGGCTGAATAGTTTTTGAGAATATAGGCCCATCGCTTAAATCGATAAAAAATAGATTTTGTTCAAAATTAATATAGGCTAAGAGCAAGGCCGGATGTAAATTATGTCCAAAAAACTGCACCAAATTTGTAGTTTTCATCTTTTGCAGTAAGTCTTCTACAGGCAATACTTGCGCGCTGTCAAGTTTGATCGGTTTGCTGATCTTGTATCTATTTAGGATCCAATTACACCTAAAAGTCCTCGAGACAGAACCAAGCGCCGGATAAATATTCAAAAAGGCTACCTGAGCGCAGTTCTCGGCCTTTTCAGATAAAGCCTTGCAGATCATTTGCACTCCAGAACAAAGAAAAATCCGAAGGGCGGCTTTATTCGTAAGATCTAAAGTTCCTGCGACGCAAGGATACAGGAGTTCTTGAGGGATATCGGAAAAGTTTTGTAATTGCATCAGGTGTAATCTATATTAAAAATATTAACGGTGTTTTGATTGGGCAATAGGACATGAACTTTGCCGAGATCTGAAGAGATCAAACTAGTCTCGAGCTCTTTTGCGGCCATTAATTTTGTGATGGACTCTACTGATAAAGTTGCCATATCGATGATGATCAAATGATGGCAAGTGCCTTCACGATTGCTGCAGGTAGTGCCGATGATAAATAATCTATCTAGATGAACATGTGTATCGAGAATGTAGGTAAATTTCCAATTTTTTTTCCAATTGAGTACAAGAGGTACTTGCTTAATGATGTCATTTTGAATATCGATTCTTTCAAGCTGAAGGTGCGAATAGTAATCTAAATAACAAAGTAGGGCAGCATTTTGAAATTCTACAAGCTTGCTTGATCGGATGTCGATCTCACTTGAGAGCATGACCTTTTGCAATCCTGATTTATTTAAAGTAAATCCTAATTGATATCTGAACAGGGTATAAAAAAGAAAAACCGTACAATTTGCTTCTTTGTGAAAAACATGTTGCCATTGATGAATTGGATTTCTTAGAGAATCTGGATAGGTTATAGGACATTCAAGAAGCCTTATTTCTGTATCTTGTTTATAGAGCTTATAGAAGTGATGTGTTTGATCGTATTTATAAAGTAGAAGCTCCCCATTAATGGATTTTAGAAATTTTGCGCCTTGTAGTTCATTGGGTAGATAGCCCAGAGGCTTATTAGAAGTTTTTAATTGCTCGATGGAAAAAATGACAAGGTCGCCATTTGTTTCCAGGATCAGTTGGTCTTCCAGAAGTTGCATCGATTGCGTGGTCGGCAAAGAATGAATGAAGTCATTGAAATGAATTTCGTCATTCATGAAGAACATCGTATTATCTTCATAAAATAAGGGTTGCAAGTTCTTTGTGAAGGTAGGACTATTTTTTAGATCAATAAAAGATATTTTTTGTTCAAAATTGATATAGGTCAATAGATCGGCAGGTCTTAGCTTAGAGCGAAAATGAATCGGTTGTAGGGCAGCGGTTTTCATCTTTTTAAACAAGTCATTTAAAGACAATGCTTCTAGTCGGTCGGGCTTGAATGGATCACTGATCTTCGGCCTGCCAAGTATCCAGTTGCATCTGAATTGACGAGAGACAGTGCCAAGAGCTGGATAAATATTCATGAAGACTTGCAGAGCGGATTCTTCCACTAGTTTGGATAGTGAGAGGCAGGTCAGTTGAATGCCGGAAAGAAGAAAAATTTTGAGGGCTGCTTTATTAGAAAGATCTGGAGATCCTGTGACACAAGGGTATAAGAGCTCTTTTGGAAGGTGATTTAGTGAATGCATGTAGATGTCCGGTGAGGGCGGTCGGTAAAGCTGAACGCATGATCTCTGGACATATTTTGTAATGGAAAGTTTAATGAAAATGCGGACAGAATGCTTTCTCTGAATGATTGTGGAGTGGGAAACTGAGAGTTAAGGCAGTAGAGAAAATCCTGGTGCGTACGGTTTTCACGGTAAGTGGGCATTTTGGGGGGCATTTTAAGCAATTGCATGTGGGACGCGGTATAATCCCAAACAAAGGAAGTGTGGTGGACGATGCGGGATTTAGCAAAGTATTGGGCATTGCCACCGCATTTTAAGTTGTCGATGGCATAGTCGTTTTCTTTTAAAGAGAACGGAAGGTTTGGAAAGGCCGGTCTATAGAGCTGTTCTGTCCATTTGAGAACGTCTTTTGGAAAGGGGGCTGACGGAAAAGCAGAGTGGTTCAGGATCAAGGTCACAAGAACTGTGGTGGGTTCGATCACGACAGTTCCGCCGCCGGAATAACGCCTAATGATGGGGATTGGATTTTGCAAGTGGGTTTTAAAATCGATGACTTGATCCGGAATGGCGGAGATCCCCATGACGATGGCTGAAGGAGATCCGTAATTGATCAGGCAATAGTTGTCATCGCTTGTCCGAAGAAGAGCTTCTTCAAGCTTTAGTTGCTCCAGGATGGGTAGCCCATCTAGATCAATTGTGTGTAGCATAACTTTGTTTTTTAAGCGCGACAATCAGGATGGAAATGTCTGCCGGGGATACACCGGAGAGGCGGGAGGCCTGTCCAAGGTTTCTTGGCGCAGCTTGTGTTAACCGCTGTCTTGCTTCATTTCGGAGACCAGTGACAAGTTTGAAGTCGAAGTTTTCCGGTACTGAAATGGCCTCGACATGCTCAAGTTTTGCCACTTCGGTCATTTGCCGATCGATGTAGCCAGCATATTTGAGAGCTAATTCAATCTGTAGATTGGTTTCAGCTCCATGGTCAATTAAAGTTTCCGGGTATTCCAAGAGCAATGATTGATACGTCCACTCTGGACGGCACAGCATTTGGGCGAGAGTGACACCTTTACCATTCACTTGTTTAAAAGTTTTGCTTAGGCGCTCAGTTTCATGTGCAATAGCATCTTTCTTGGCAAGGAACTTGTCATACTGTTCCTGGCTGACAAGGCCAAGTTTGTAGCCGTATTCTCTTAAACGTAGGTCTGCGTTGTCTTGGCGTAAGAGGAGGCGATGTTCGGCACGGCTCGTGAACATTCTGTAAGGCTCTGTCAGCCCTTTTGTGATCAGATCATCGATCATGACGCCGATATAGGCCTCAGACCGTTTCAAGATGAGAGCTGGTTTGTTCAAAACTTTATTGGCCGCATTGATACCGGCAATCAGTCCTTGGCCAGCTGCTTCTTCATAACCGGATGTGCCGTTGATCTGTCCTGCTAAAAATAGGCCTTTGACTAAATGTGTTTCAAGGGAATGATCAATCTGGTTGCTTGTCACGTAATCATACTCGATGGCGTAAGCAGGTCGCATGATTTCTGCGTTGCGAAGAGCCGGGATCGAGCGGATCACTTGGTATTGAACGTCAAAAGGCAATGAAGATGAGATCCCATTGACATAGACTTCCTGGGTGTTGATTCCTTCTGGTTCTAAGAAGATCTGATGCCGTTCTTTATCTGAAAAACGAACAACCTTGTCCTCAATCGATGGGCAATATCTTGGGCCAATGCCTTTGATCTGACCGGAATACATCGGAGAACGGTGAATGTTGTCCTGGATGATTTTTTTTGTTTCGGCGGTCGTATAAGTGATATGGCAAGAGACTTGAGGAAGTCTTTCCCGTCCTTCATCTTCGTAGGAGAATCGGATCCCTTCTTCTCCAGGCTGTTCTTCTGTTAAAGAATAGTCGATTGTGCGTCCATTGACTCGGGGAGGAGTGCCTGTTTTAAGGCGACCAAGTGTGAATCCGAGTTTTTCTAAACTTGCCGAAATACCGACGGCTGGTTGATCTCCCGCTCGTCCACCCGAATAGTTGGTTTCGCCAATATGGAGGAGTCCGCGCATGAAAGTGCCGGCAGAAAGAACGACAGTCTTTGCAGAATAAAATATTCCTTCTTTCGTTAAAACGCCTTCGATTTGACCGTCGTTAACGATCAGATCTTCCGAAGTGCCTTGTTGGATTTCAAGATTGGGAGTGCGTTCAAGACGAGCTTTTACTTCAAACTGATAGGCGACCTTATCGGCTTGAGCGCGTGGGGCCCAGACGGCAGGTCCATTGGTCGCGTTAAGCATCCGGTATTGGATGCCTGTGCAGTCGATCACTTTGGCCATTTCACCGCCCAAAGCGTCAATTTCCCGCACCATATGCCCTTTGCCGATTCCGCCGACTGCAGGATTGCAGCTCATTTTGGCAATGGTGTCGAGATTCATTGTGAGCAATAGGGTTTTGCACCCCATACGGGCGGCAGCAAATGCAGCTTCGCATCCCGCATGCCCACCACCGACGACTAAAACGTCATATTGGATGGGATATTTCCACATGGCTATTACCTATTTAATTAGGTCTTGTGACGGTCGCGGCGGCTGCGCTTTTTGCGCTTGTGCTTCGCGATCTTATATTTACGTTTTTTCTTGACTGAAGACATGATTTCTCCGAGTTCCGTCGTTACAGGTACGCAATATATTAACGGAAATCACACGATTTGTCAAAAGAAAAGAGAGATGGGATTAATATTGCCTTCTCTGCTGGGTGTTACCGATTTTGAGCTGGGTGCGGTACTTTGCAACGGTCCTTCTTGCGCAGGTAATGCCTTGCTTCTGGATCTCAGCTGAAATATGCTCATCAGATAAGGGTTTATGCTTGTCTTCATTATTAATGAGGTCAAGAATGATCTGACAGACTGTTTTTGAGGAAATGTCGTGACCCTCGGTATCGGTGTAGGCCTTCGAGAAAAAGTGGCGGAAGGGAAAAATTCCACGTGGTGTGTCAATGAATTTATTGGAAACAGCTCTTGCGATGGTCGATTCATGCAGGTCAAGCTCATTTGCGACAGATTTCATGATCAGAGGAGTCAGGGTGCCATCAGGTGAGGCAAAAAAATCTTTTTGATATTCTCCGATAAAATTGGCAATTCTGGAAAGGGTTTCTCCTCTTGCTGAAATATTTTTCATCAGCCATTTGGCCGAGATTAATTTTTCTTTGATGAATGCTTTAGTTTCAGCTGGAACGGTCTCATCATCCAATAGATTTAAGTATTTTCGATTGATCCTGAGAGGTTTAATGTTAAAGTCATTCACTTCTACTGTAAAATTATCTCCATTTTGCACAAGCTTGATATCGGGTATCAATGTCGGTGCATTGGTATGGGAAAATGAGGCAATAGGATGGAATTCCAGCTTTTTTAGCTCTTCGATGACTTCATGCAAGGTTTCAAGGGAGATTTTAAGTTTCTTTTGGAGGATGGGCAGGCGATTATGGATTAAATCTTCGAAATGGGATTGGATTAGTTTATAAGCAACTGTATCGGATTTGTTTAGGTGTTTCAACTGGGCAAGTAGTGCCTCCTGGACATTCCTTGAGCCGATTCCGATTGGATCAAAAGTCCGTAAAACCTCATGGACCCTTGTGACATCCTTCTCTTTTTTGGAAAAGCACTCTGCAATTTCAGATACAGGGGTTTTGATAAAACCGTGTTCGTCCAGATAGCCGATCAATATCTCTGCAATCGCAATATCTTCAGGATCTGTAAAGGCTTCTCTTGCCTCTGCCATTAAGTGATCATAAAGAGTGGGTTCTGCAAGCAGCGAGCTTTCCAAGTAAGTGCGCAATTTAAGATCTTCTTCAGTCGGCTTGGGATTGTAAGGTCCGCTTTCAGCAAGATGATCCCGAAATTCCTCATCCAGGTGACGAAGGAGTTCGAATTGATGTTCATCAAATTCTATTTCTTTTTCAGGAGTTTCAGGTTCAGGTTTTTCTTCAACAGTGTCTTCTGCTTCCTCAGGTTCATATTCCAGGATAGGGTTTTTTTCGATCTCCTGATCAATGGCCTGAGAGAGTTCCATGAGCGGAAGCTGCAGAAACTGAATGGCTTGCTGCATTTTTGGCGACATCATCAAATGCTGGGTCTGCTTCTGATTTGTCTTTAATTTTTGATCTAAATGTATTGAATAATCCAAAAGTGCACCTCCAAATTTCACCATACAAGGAAATGGGATTTGACAAGAAAAAAAATTTAGCGATTCTTATAAATTTGAGAGCAAACCATTTCATTTTAGGATTTATGATGATTTCGCTTCCCGATGTGGCAGCATTGTTGGATCAGAAGACAGCACCTATTTTAATCGTGGATGATGACCTGAACGATCAGGCTTCACTGAAGGATTCTCTTGTAAATGAGAATTACCATGTGCTGGAAGCCAGTACTCCTGAAGAAGCACTTGATCTTTTGAAAAAACACACGGTCTCTATAGTGATTGCTTTTCATAAGACAACAGGCACTTCCGGTGTCAATCTTTTGACCAAAATTAAAGAACATCATCCTTCCATTGAGCGGATCCTGATTGTGGATAAACCTTTGGATGAGCACTTGCTTTTGCTTATTCATCCGGCGCAGCTTATTAAGACACCTTTAGAGAGGAAAGCAATCCAAGCACTAGTTCAGGATCGATTTAAGCTTTTTCAACTTAAATATGAGCATTTTCTTTTAACAAGCCAGCTTTCGCGGCACGATGCATTACTAAAAGATGCTAAAGCGTTGATCTCAAGAGAGCTTATCTTAGGAAAGGAAATTCATAAACATTTGCTAATGGATAAGCCTCCTGCAAACTTCCCTGGAGTCAATCTTGCAGTCGCTTCTTCTCCTTCCAATTCTCTTGACGGGGATTTTGTCTCTTTCTATCGCCCCTCTCCCCACCTTCTGGATTTTATCGTTGGTGATGTGATGGGAAAGGGGCTTAGTTCGGCGTTAATTGGCACTGCGATCAAGGGGGAAATCGCAAAATACGCAAATCCGTATGAAGAGCGTTCTTTGATTTTTGATCATCATCACTTTTGGCACGATAATATACCCTCTATAAAAGAGATCATTCAGCGGGTGCACCGTTCTTTTGTGGACCAGTTGATGACACTTGAGTATTTCGTCAGTCTTTTTTATGGACGACTTGATCTGGATAAAAGGGTTTTAACTTTTATTGATTGTGGATTTACTAAACCGCTCTATTTTAGAAAGGCATCGAAAAAAGCCATTTTTATCCGAGCCAGCAACTTCCCCCTCGGAACTGTTCAGCGTCATGAGTATTTTCCCTTCGATGTGCATTTTGAAGCGGGAGATTTTTTCATTCTCTATTCCGATGGAATTATTGAGGCGGCATCGCCTTCGGGTGAGCTATTTGGTGAAAAGCGGCTTGGGCTGATCGTCGAACATCATGCCGCGCTTTCACCAGATCTTCTGGCTGAGAAAATCAAACAAAGTGTGGTTGCTTTTACTGGTAAGGAAACTCAGGAAGATGATTTTACTTTGCTTGTGGTTCAAATTGATCAACTAGTCCCCATTGAACCAAGTAAGTCGGGTGTCGGAAAATTTAATAGCATTCTCAATCAGCTGGAAGCTGTTCGTAAATTTACCAAGGAACTTTGCTCAAGATCCCCGGGAAATATGGAACAGTTGAGTTCGGAAATGCAACTCGCTGTAGATGAGGTGTTTACGAATATCGTGCTGCATGGGTATGAAAATAAGCCCGGCGGTCCTATTTGTATTAGCCGCGAATATTTGCCAGATGAGGTCGTCATCGAGATTGCCGATCAAGGACGCTCTTTTAGTCCATTTGAGATCTCCCCGATCAATTTATTCGGGGATCAAGATCATGGGTATGGTTGGCATTTGATCAGACAGATCACAGATCGAGTCGTCTATACACCAAAAGCGACCCAAAATGGATGGAACCGAATAAGCCTTTTCAAAAAATATTATACAAGAAGAACAAATGTTATGGAATTTACTCCGATCGAACAAAACGGCGCGCTGATTATTCAACTGGATTCAGAAACATTGGATGCTAAGCAAGTACCTGATTTTAAAGAGCAAGTGATCAAGACTCTGGACAATAAGGGCCTTGATTATGTGATCTTTGACTTGCATAAGCTTCAATTTATCGACAGCTCAGGACTTGGAGCATTTCTTTCTTTATTCCGGCACTTGAATATGAAAGGAGGACACCTTTCACTCGCAGCCATGAACAAGTCGGTTAAAACCATATTTGAGCTTGTTTCCATGCAAAAAATCTTTGATTGCCATGAAACACTTGATCTTGCTGTTTCAGCCAAGGATAAGAAAAACAAATGACACCGTTTACTCCGAATAAGATCTTACTGCTCGGCATCCCTGTAGATAGGATTGAGAGAGGGGAATTGGAAAGCAATATTGAGCGTTTGATCGAATCATCTCTAAATGACAAACAAACAAAATTCGCGACGACCATAACGGCTTTATTTCTTGGGAAGCTATCAGGGTTTGTTTTAAATGATCGAACGATGCCGGAAGTGGTCTCCTCTCTCCGGCATGCTGATTTCATCGGTATTCATAGCAAAGAATTACAGCTTATTGCCAAGCTACTTGGCAATAACGTGGAGACTTTGGTCAGTCCTGAAGAGCTGCTTTTAGCATCAGCCTCTCTTCTTGGTAAATATAAGCAGTCGATGTTTCTTTTGGGCTGGAACAAGGATCTGACCGAGAATATAGCACAAACCCTTAAAATTGATTTTCCCGGGTTAAAAATTGCCGGTATTGAAGCTCCCGGAATCGATACGAAAGGACTTGGCCTCAATGAATCGATCCAAGCCGACGATGCGATCATTGAGATGATCAATGAGGCGGGGCCAACGATCCTTGCCTTAAGTCTTGGTCATCCTAAACTGGAAATTTGGTTAGAACGAATCAAAGACCGTTTGAAAATTCCCCTCATTATTGGTGTTGGGGGATCATTTGAACGATATTTAGCGCGAAAAGAAGGTAAACCCTCGAGTCAGCGATCTTTGGTTTCCTGGCAGAAGTGGAAGCAGAAAACTACAAGCTTTTTGCACTATTGTTTTTGGCTTCCCCCTTTACTTGCCTTTAATATGTTCAATCATCTTGCATACAATTTTATATTTAAAAAATTTCAAAAAGCGCCAATCGTTCGTCCTTATCTTTTCCTTTCCAAGAAAGAATCGATCTACATTGCCCCATTTCCTCCATTTGTCAACCGCGCAAGCTGGGAAGGGCAGTTGAAAGCCATGGACGAGGCATTTGAGCACGATAATATCGTGCTGGATTTTGAAGCTGTCAGGCACATCAACCCTTCCGGAATGGGTCTTTTGCACGCCATTTGGCGAAGAATGCGTGGCAAAAATAAAAACCTCTTTTATATCGGGATCAATGGGGATATCCGCTGCCTGCTTAAATTGAACGGTGCCTGGGATATGATCGAAGAGTCAGTGAAAGAAGGGGCCGATGAGGTCTTAGAGAGCCTTTCAATTAACACCGAAGATAATTTGCTCGACAAACGCATTTTTCTTTCCATCGATCAGTCCGAAAATCAGACCACATTAAGCTTTTTTGGTCGTATCCAATCCTACAACATGGAAGAAGCCAGTGGCTTTCAGCTTGAGCCTCTTTTAGACGGACGCAATCTGATCGTGAATCTCGATCATTGCACTTCGATCAATAACCTCGGATTTGGCTTCCTTCTCAACTTGCGCGAGCATCAAAAGAGGCAGGGTAAATCGCTTGTTATCGAAAATGTCAGTCCTTTTGCCAAAAACCAGTTTAAATACTACCAGCTGGATTCCTACTTTAAGTTTGTTTAAAAATAAATCATCCTATAGAATGGAGGTTTTTTTTAAGGGATTTTAGTTCATGACTGTCAGTGCCATCAAGCCAATTATTCACCAGCAACAGATTGATCAGAAAGAGGGGCCCTTAGCATCTATTTTTGATGAATTGATCGGAATCATTCTTTCAAATAAAAATCTGTATTCCAAGCCATTTCTGACGATCAGGGGCAGTGTAGAAGTACGCCTGCCCATTCACGCTCTATTGGTAGTTTCCAAGAAATGGAACACCGTGATGAAACAGCTGATAGTTTCTTTATTGAATTGTAATAAAATCAGATGCAGCGATCTTCCAGATGTTAGTCCATCAGTATTCCCAAAAAGAGCTTTACAAGTGTTTTTTGAGCAGCCGAAAAGGGCAAATTGCATCAGACGGCTGGATTTTGGCAACATGGATAGAATAAACGGGGATGTGCTCGGAAGTATTGTCAAACGGTGCATGAATCTAGAAGCTCTTTTGCTTTCGATGTGCACTTTTGACTTAAATAATTTGTGTGATCTGAGCAATCTGCAGCGCCTGAATATTTCTTGTGTGACTCCGTTAAATGTAGCTGTTCTCGGAACTCTCCCATCTTTGAAGAATGTCAGGCTCAATAATTGCGCGGAAGGGCCCTATTGGACACATTTGAATTTAAGCACGTCTATTCAGAAGCTTGATGTTCATTCAAGATCCATTCAACATATGGAAAACCTGCCAGCTTGTTTGAATAATCTGACGCTTTCCCGCATCAATCTGATCGAAGACGACCCATTTCAGTTTTTGACTTCCTTACGTCATTTAGCTTATTTTCCAGTGGAGGAGAATTTTCACTCTTTAAAAAATTTATCAGCACTTGAAAGCTTGGAGATCACAACCAATGAGTTTCCAGAAGATTATTTAGAGGATGTAAAGCAAATTAAAAGATTGAAGCTGATCCATACGGATCTGATGCCTTCGCTTAAATCTTTCCGTCATTTAACTCAATTGTTCCTTGTCAATGTTTATCAGTTTGACTTAAGTGGGTTAAACAACTTGATCGAATTGAAAATGGTGAAGTGCAGCTACAGTAGCGAGACTTTTGTTGGACTCAATAATCTTAAAAAATTAACGCTTGAAATGGGGAAGGATGAGAATAGGATCTCATTAAAGCAACTCACTAATCTGGAAGAGCTCACTATTAAATCCAGTCGCTTAACAGGTATTGAGGCATTTTCATTGATCAATCTGAAAAAGTTAAAAATAATGTCCAAGGCTCTTAGGTTTATTACCCTCCCATTAGATCTTGCAAAGACGGCTGAGATCACAATTAGCAAAAATGCGAAAAAAATCGTGAGAAGAGATTTCCAAAAAGGTGTAAAGTTTGAAGAACGCTATTTTTAAGTGATAAATAAACTATGCCAACAAATTCTCATCGTACTTTTGGTGCCATCCTTTTAATTGCAGGCTGTTGCATTGGCGCCGGCATGCTGGGTCTTCCTCTTGTGATCGCAGCGGCTGGATTTTTTCCAAGCAGTTTAGCGTTTATTGCTTGCTGGATCTTTATGGCTGCGACAGGCCTTTTGCTTTTAGAGGCGAATTTGTGGTTTGGTGAAGGGATTCATCTCATGACCCTTGCCGAGAGGACACTTGGAAAAAGTGCAAAAATTTTTGTCACTTTGTGCTTTGCTTTTCTTTTTTATTGTCTTCTTGTGGCCTATCTTGGGGGTGGTGGAGAGCTAATTGCTGAATTTATGGAGCAGTATTTAGGATTTGCATTGAAGCCGTTTTATGGAAGCCTTGCCCTCATCGCGGTGTTTGGGGTTGTTCTTTATAAAGGGACAGCTGAGGTGGATGTGGTCAACAGGGTGTTGATGATTGGGCTTGGAGTGAGTTATGCCGGGCTTGTCGCCTTAGGGGTGCCCCATGTTAAGCTTGAGCATTTAAAAGGGTGCTCATGGGAGTGTACAATACCGGCCTTGCCTGCGATGATCATCTCTTTTGGCTATCATAACTTAGTGCCCAGTTTGACAACGTATTTGAAAGGCAATGCTAAATCGCTGCGACGTGCAATTTTGATCGGTAGTGCTATCCCTTTGGTGTTTTATCTCATCTGGGATGGGATTATTTTAGGGATGCTTGCCTCTCATCAGGATCTCAAAGGGGCGATTGATTCCGGCAGCATGATTACAAAGCTTGTCCGTGAAACAGTGGGATCCTCCTATGCAGCCGATTTGATGCATGCGTTTGCATTTTTTGCGTTGATCACCTCATTCCTCGGTGTCTCGATGAGCTTTGTGGACTTTCTTGCCGATGGATTAAAAATCAAAAAAACGCATACAGGTTCTCTTTTACTTGTGGCGATGGTGCTTGTGCCTCCTTGTGTTTTTGCGTATCTCTACCCTTCCATTTTCCTTACGGCATTGAATTATGCTGGGGCCTTCGGGGCTGTTTTGTTATTTGGCGTGATCCCCGTGATGATGGTCTGGAAAGGGCGTTATATTGAAAAACGCGTGGGAGAGCGATTTGTCCCCGGAGGAAAAGTTACCCTTTGCTTGCTTGGCGCCTTCGCGCTATTTGTCTTCTTTATGCAACTTAAAAACGAATTAGGGTTCTAAAATGGAAAAGAAAAGAATATTGACAGGCGACCGTCCGACAGGTTTGTTGCATTTAGGCCATTACGTGGGATCATTGCAGAACCGAGTCCTTTTACAGGATAAGTATGATTGTTACTTTATCATCGCTGACTTGCATTTGTTGACAACCAAACCAAGCAAGGCTGAGATCATGAAAACACGCGAGCATATCCATGACATGGTCTTGGACTACCTTGCTTGTGGAGTGGATCCAAGCAAATCAACGATTTACCTGCAATCTGCATGTCCAGCCGTCTATGAGATGAATTTGATTTTTGAAATGTTGATCTCGCTCAACCGGTTAACGGGCCTTCCAAGCTTAAAAGAAATGGCAAGAAATGCCCATATTGATGAAGACAGTCTTTCATTTGGGCTGATCGGCTATCCGGTTTTACAATCGGCTGATATTTTAATGGCGAAATCGCATCTGGTTCCTGTAGGGAAGGACAATGAGGCACATATCGAGCTTTGTCGTGATATTGCCCGCAAGTTCAATCAACTCTATGGAGAAGTCTTTCCTATGCCGGAAGTGCTTTTAAGCGACGTTCCTACGCTTGTTGGAACGGATGGTAAAGGTAAGATGAGTAAATCTGCCGGCAATACGATTTTCCTTTGTGAAGATGCTAAAGCGGTTGAGAAGAAAGTAAAAGGAATGTACACAGATCCTAACCGCGTCCGGGCAGATACCCCTGGAACGGTGGAAGGAAACCCTGTTTTTATTTACCACGAAGTATTTAATCCGAATAAGACAGAAGTTGAAGAGTTAAAGAATCTGTATACTCAAGGCAAGGTGGGAGATGTGGACGTAAAAGTTGCACTTTCAAAAGCGATCAACGGATTTTTGGATCCCATAAGAGAGCGTCGGAAGCATTTTGAACAAGAAAAGGGACTTGTAGAGAAAGTTATCTATGAGGGTACGCAAAAAATGATCGAAATTTCAAACCAGACTTTAAAAGAAATGAAGAGTGCCATGGGCATTTCGGGCACGTGGAATAAAATCTCAAGAGCGGCGCGTGAAGTTTGAACTTGAATCGTCTTACAAACCAAGTGGAGATCAGCCAGAGGCTATTGCCAGGCTTGTTGAAGGAATAGAAGCTGGCAAAAAATCGCAAGTGCTTCTTGGCGTCACAGGATCTGGGAAGACCTTTACGATGGCCAATGTCATTCAATCGATTCAAATGCCGACGCTTGTCCTTGCTCATAATAAGACGCTCGCAGCGCAGCTCTATCAGGAATTCAAAGGCTTTTTTCCGAATAATGCCGTTGAGTACTTCGTTTCTTACTACGATTATTATCAACCTGAAGCCTACATTGCCCGTACCGATACTTACATAGAAAAGGATCTTGCGATCAACGACCAGATCGATAAGATGCGTCTCAGTGCAACCCGGTCGCTTTTAGAAAGAGATGATGTTTTAATTGTTTCCTCTGTTTCCTGCATTTATGGATTGGGCTCTCCTGAGTACTACAAAGGGATGAACCTGACCCTTAAAGTCGGCGATAACAGACGGCGGGATGACATCCTGATGCATTTGGTTCAAATGCAATATAAGCGCAACGATTACGACTTTGCCCGTTCGACATTCCGGGTCAGAGGCGATGTGCTTGAAATATTTCCAGCTTATGAAGAAGACCTTGCCGTCAGGGTTGAGTGTTTTGGGGATGATATTGAAAGAATGTCTGAGATCGATCCCTTAACAGGAAAAGTTTTAAGACGAATTGAGTCGATCACGATCTATCCAAGCTCCCACCACGTGACGCCGGAATCTGTTCGTTTGGACGCCATGGAGACAATCAAAGCCGAATTGAAAGACCGCAAAGAGTTCTTTGAAAAAGAAAATAGACTTGTAGAAGAGCAGCGGATCGATCAACGCACAAGATATGACCTTGAAATGATCAAAGAGATCGGGTTTTGTAAAGGGATTGAGAATTACTCCCGTCACTTTAGCAAAAGAATGCCGGGCGACCCTCCTCCATGCCTGATCGATTACTTTCCTAAACGCTTCCTGACCATCATAGATGAATCGCACCAGACCATTCCTCAGCTCCATGCGATGTATAACGGCGATCGTGCGCGTAAATTCTCACTTGTCGATTTCGGTTTCAGGCTTCCTTCTGCCTACGACAACCGCCCCCTTCAATTTCATGAAACGATGGAACGGCTTGATCAGGTACTGTACGTCTCTGCAACGCCAGCCCCATTTGAAGTGCGTGAGGCTGAAGGTGAGGTGATCGAGCAAATTATTCGCCCTACAGGGC
>CAZOAX010000015.1:0-15324 GCA_964577735.1 uncultured bacterium | reverse complement strand
ATGGAACCGGTAAGCTCGCCGCGCGCATTGTACTCGGCAATATAGGAGGGGCCTACATCGGAATAATTTTGGATGTGTTTCCCGCAAGGAATGCCTTTGCAATATTCTTTTGAGCTTATTATCTGTCCATTTTCAGAATAGTTCAGCTCAATTCCATGCTTTAGTCCTTGAACATAAGGAATTTGATGCGCTGGTTTACCGTCCGGATAATATTTGGTGTGTGTGCCTTGAGGGGAACCAA
This sequence comes from uncultured bacterium, assembly GCA_964577735.1. GTDB lineage: Bacteria > Chlamydiota > Chlamydiia > Chlamydiales > Parachlamydiaceae > CAZOAX01. The sequence goes on along the minus strand of CAZOAX010000015.1, from coordinate 15,083 downwards.
AGCGATAATCTGCTATTTCCTTCGGTTTTTGATTGGGGTAATTTTCGATGAATGCCGCCAAGGTGCGGCTCCCGTGCAACAGGCCGTTTAGGTATTGCGCCCGGACTTTTAAATTGCCTTCTTCATCCCATTCAGTGTATTCCCCGTCCAAGAGGCCATTTGCGTAATGGCATTTTAGGGCGGGCTGATCATTGGAATAGAAGCATTCCCGTGATCCTGTTCTCACATTTTCTTTATATTCGCCTTTTTCCTGTGCTTCTCCTTCTTCAAAATAGGATGCATAAAGGCCTTCCTTTTTTCCATTTTTATAAGTGAAGAAGCTTTTTATTCGGCCGCTTGGATAAAAATTTCTCCAAGGACCATTTAGAGTTCCTTTTTCATAGTAGCCAAGTGTCTCGATCGTACGGCTTGGCGTATAGGTGATGCTGGGACCCTGCAAAGTCTCTTCTTGTAAATCGCTTTCTCGAATTAAATCACCTTCAAGTGAAAATTCCAGTTCCTTTACAGGGCTTTTTTGATCGAGGTAGCGGACAATATGGGGCGTCCCTTCGGGATGTGTTTTTAATGTGAGGGTTTCCCAGTGAGGCTGACGCTCTTTTAGTGCGGGAAGTTCATTTGAGATCAATAGGAGCGGACAAAGAAGAAAAAGCAACAAGAAGTGCATAGATTACTCAATGGCAACAGGTTGTGGGGAAACTAAAGTTTGAGGAAGCTTATAGGCAGAGTAGAGCATGACAGGAAATAAAAGGCCGAATACCATCAATGATTTTGCTGGAGCATCTTCTATAAACACTTTGGAAAGTAATCCACTTCCGGCAGGGCCGATGGTCTCAGAGACGCACCATACAAGTCCCATGGTAAAGGCGCTGACCATTCCCGGGTTTTTCTTTCCAAGCTCATTGCCGAGCGCGACTGCAACAGGCTGCACGACACCTAAAAAGGAACCTGCTATAGCAAGGAGGGGGATCAGGTAAAGCGTCGGCAAGAAAGGAATGAACAGAAGCACGTAGAAAAATATCATTCCCATCAAACTGCAGGTGAGGATCACATTGCGTGGGGAAAACCGGTCTGCAAGGTAGCCGCTTGGGATCATCATAAAGGCACTGCCAATGATAAAAGCAAAGTGTCCGCCACCAAAAGCGATGGATTCATCATAACCCCGGGTCACTAGGACGTCTGGTAAGAGGAATATGGTCCCCCAGAAAATAGTCTGGTTGCACACTTGAGCGATGTAAAGCCGCCTTAAAGGGGCATCTTTAAAATACTCTTTGAACATGCTCAAATTCAGTGAATGCTTAGCACTACCCGATACCGGCTCTGTTTTTTTTAAATATCCGCACGCAGCCAAGACTAGAATGATCAAAATGGAGGGGACAATCAGCAGGAGCGTGTTGCCATTGAAATAAGTATGTGTTTGCGTAAAGATCATCTGGCTTAGCGCCATTCCCAAAGCTCCGCCAGAAGAAAAAATCGAAATATATAGCCCTTTTTGTCTAGAGGTCAAACTGCCGATTAAAGAAACAGCTGTAGGGTGGAAAGCTCCAGATCCCATGCAGGTCATCATGAACAAAAGTAAAAGTAACGCGTAAGATTCGGTAAAAGCTAAAAAGACATTGGCAGATGCAAGGAAAATCCCCACCAATATTAAGCGGTTCCGGTAGCCCCTATCGCTTAAATTCCCAAAGAAAATCTGAGCGCCCTCTCCGATGAAAGCACAGGCGGCAGCCATTAAGCCGGCAAGCCCAAGATCAAGCGCGCTCATGGTTTTAAAGACAGACCAAATTCCCAACATAAAGTCGACGAGAAAGTGACCGATCCAGAGTAAAGTGAGAGGTATTACGGCAGACATTTTAAGATGCTCTAAGGTTTTTAATGCCTCTATTTTAAAACAAATTTTAATTATAAACAACCAAAATTGTACATCGTATATAACCGCCGAGCCAAAGCCTGACTTTAGCATTTTTTTACTCACTGCTTAGAAATTCAACGCCCGCTCGGCAGGCTCTCTAGAGCCGCAGAGTACGCGGAGCAATGCACGCAGAGAAGGGAAAGAATTCAATTTCTTCTCTGCGTGTCCTCCTCTGCGTCCTCTGCGGCTCGAGCGAGTTTACGAGCGGGCGGTTAAGTTTTCTCAGCTTGCCGTGAACTTGTTAATATGAAAAAATAACTTGAATTGGAAGAAAGAATTTTGTTACATCTTGATTTATAGCACTATTTTTAACACTTAGGAGAATGGTCATGAACAAAAACGATTTGAAAAAATTAGTAGTTTGCGGATTTGCACTTGGATGCCTATCTGTTGCTCAAGGCGCAGTAGCTGATGAGAAAACACAAGAAGACGTTCTAGCGACAGCAACAGAAAAATCACAAGAGAACATCTTTGTTGCTGGATGCAAAGGTGGATGCGGTAACAAATCTGCACCTAAAAACGGCAGAGCATTGACACCTGAAGAAGAACAGCAAATCCAAGGCCAAGGCCAAGGTCACTCATGTGCAGGTAAAGCACAGCAAGATCAAGGTCAAGGACACTCATGTGCTGGTCGTTCACAACCAAGACCATACCAAGTTTAAGACTTGACAGACGGTGCAAAGCGTGCTTTGCGCCGTCCTATTCGTAAAAAATTCCAAGGAGTCATTCATGAAAAAGCAATCATTAAAAAAATTAGCGCTGACCGGGATTGTTTCAGGTCTATGTGCCGTGCAAGCCGTTGAAGGTGCCGCTGCTTTAGAAAAAACAAAATTAAATGGAGCTGCCGCTGCTGAGCCGAAAGCGAAAGTCGAGTACGATCCTAATGATGGGAATTTGGGCTATCACTTAATGACTGAAGATGAATTATTGCTTGAACTGAATGATGATGGCTATAAGCAGTACATGGCGTTGACTCCTGAAGGCAAAGCTGTTGCACGTGAAGTGGCAAGTCAAAGATGTGCCGGTACGAACGAGTGCAAAGGCAGAGGTGCTTGCAAAACTGATAAGAACTCATGTGCTGGTCAGAATTCTTGCAAAGGCGAAAGCAAATGCGGCATTTCCGATAAAAACTTGGCTGTTGAATTAGCTGCTAAAGTAATGGCGAATAAAAGAGCCGACGCGCTGAAAAAATAACCTCTAGACTTAGTGAGTAAAATGCCTCTTCCTAAAATGCCCAATCTTGGGATCGGGATCGGGCTTCGTGTGCCCCATTATCAGGATATTTTCCGTGATAAACCAGCGATTGACTGGTTTGAGATCATCAGTGAAAATTTCATGGTAGATGGCGGCGCCCCGCTTGATAACCTGAAAAGAATTCTCGATCATTATCCGGTCGTTCAGCATGGGGTCTCTCTTGCGATTGGCAGTCCGGATCCATTGGATTTTGAATATTTAAGAAAACTGAAAGAATTGACCAGGTTGACCAAAACACCATGGGTGTCTGACCATTTATGCTGGGGCCGGCTTGCTGGTGCTCATTATCATGATCTATTGCCACTGCCCTATACAAAGGAAGTGGTTAATTACGTCGCTGATCGGGCAAGAATTGTTCAAGACTATTTAGAACTGCCGTTTGCTCTTGAAAATCTATCGTCTTACGTTGCCTATACGCAGGATCAAATGCCGGAATGGGAGTTTTACTCCGAAATTGTGGAGAAGGCGAACATCTACATGATGCTCGATGTGAACAATATTTACGTTTCCAGTCGCAACCATGGGTTTGATCCGAAGCAATACTATGAAAATATCCCCTTAGAACGCGTTCTGCAAATTCATTTGGCAGGGCATACGGACAAAGGCACCTATTGTTTAGATACCCATGATGAGCCTGTTTGTGATAAGGTATGGGAGCTTTATGGAGAAGTCTATAAACTGACCGGCGGTGTATCTACCCTTCTTGAGTGGGATGATAACTTTCTTTCCTTTGAAGATACCTGGAAAGAGGCTCTCAAAGCAAAAGCCTTTCAAAAGAGTTTGGAACATGCCGCTGTTTGATCAACTGGTCCCAAAGCCTTTACTGGAAATACAAAAGTGGTTTGGGGCTGTCATTGCAGCTCCACTTGAAAAGGACGATTTAATCTCGCCTATTTCCCCTTCTGGAAATTCCATTAAAGAGGAAGCTAGTGCTCTTATCATCCCAAGTGAGGGCCTCGAGCCTTTTGAGCGGATCCAAATCTACAATCAGCAATATTGGTGGCGCCTGCTCGCGATCATGCAGGATGCCTTCCCTTGTGTTTTGCGTCTTTTTGGTTATCGTGACTTTAATGATTTGATTGCTGTTCCCTATATGACTCGTTATCAACCCAATGATTGGAGCTTGAATACTTTGGGGAGTAGACTGATCCCTTGGATTGAAGAGTTTTACAACCACGAAGATAAGCCTCTAGTTTTAGATGCGGCCCGTCTTGACTATGCCTACCAGACGATCTTTTTTACGCAAGACAAGCCGCGATTGGATGCATCGAGTGAGGATTTTTCTGTAAAGCCGCTTTACATGCAGCTATCTGCATGTCTGCTTGATTTCCCCTATGATATGGTCGAATTCAGGAAAAATTTACTGAAGCATGAACCTGAACATTGGTTGGAACAGCCCTTTCCTGAGCTTAAAAAAGAGCCTACCTTTATCCTGATCTATCGCACGCCAAGAGGGCTATTTAAGACTAAATCCATCTCTGAAACAGAAAGCCGATTGCTATCCCACTTTCAAGAGGGAATGACGATCGACGCTCTTTGTGAATGGGTGGAAAAGCAACCCGAGGCTTTCCGGCAAGAGACGGAAACTAATTTGCAAAAATGGTTCAGTGAATGGACTGTACTTGGAATTTTATATCAATAAGCTTTCCTATTTACAATTTGATCAACTGAAAGACTGCTCCCATGGAAGTTTTTTGCGACACGGCGGATTTGATGCCACGGATCGCTCCAGCCTATTCCAACTTCAAGCAGAGCTGAAAATTCCCTCTCTTGTTCAATGTAATCAATGTCATGGGAATGACGTCTTTTTGATCGAAAGCCCCTCTGAATTCCCCACCTGTGATGCACTCATCACAAATAAAAAAAATATCGGGTTAATGATCAAACATGCCGACTGCCAAGCTGCCCTCTTTTATGATCCGGTCAAGCAAGCCATTGGCGCCGCTCATTCTGGCTGGCGTGGATCTATAGCAAAAATTTACACAAACACAATCGAGGCTATGCAAAAGCACTTTGGCACACATCCAAAAGATCTCCTTGTATGCATCTCCCCTTTTCTTGGAAAAGAGCACGCAGAATTCATCCATTATAAATCAGAATTTCCGGAAGAATTTTGGAAATATCAAATTAAGCCCAACTACTTTGATTTTGCAGCCATTGCCATGGCCGAATTAAATCATGCCGGTATTTTATCCGATCATGTTAATATATCTACCCGATGTACCTTTGCAAGTTCGGAAGACTTTTACTCTTACCGTAGAGAAAAATCGACAGGCCGGCATGCAACCGTCATCGCCCTTAGAGATAAATAAAAAGGCTCTTAGGATTAGTTCTGATTGATTCAAGGTAAAAATTTTTAGGTAAAATGAAAAATTTATATTCTCTCCGTCTCTCCGTCTTTGCGTTTTTTTTCTTCTTTTTGCTGTCATGGACTTTTGTCTCAGCAGAAGAGCTCGAGTTTGATTGGACGTGGATAGGAAATGAATATGACCTATTTTTGAAAATCGATCTAAACGAAGGGCTTTCATTCGATCCGCTCTACACTATTCATTCCAATGAATCTTCGCAAACTTGCGAAATAACCTGTAAACCCATGTCAGGTAAGGTCTTCCTTTCAAAAGACGGCCATCAACTCAAAAACATCAGTATTGCAGTCACTGTGGAGAACACAGCCTACGCTAAAGAAGTGTTTTATAAGGTCAAAGCCGCCACCTCTTACTTTAAACCGGATGAAAGCCGAAAGACATATGTTGTCGATTACCTTTACGAGGATTATCTTCTCAATTCGACGGTCGATGTAACAGAAGAACCCCTTTTCTATTCATTCTTAGAAAAAGAGGACTCAGGGGTTATCCGATTTCTAAACCTGTTCCGTTGCCAGGATTAAGCATTTCCCCTCATTGACAAGTTAATCGCTTTGTAGTTTTTTAAAGAAAAAGCGGGGAAATATGGGCAGAATTATCGGCGGTTTGTTGGCTATTGCTTTACTAGGCAGTGTATCTTTGGAGGCGTGTACTGGACTAAAACTGACAGCTCAAGATGGCAAGGTCGTTCACGGCCGGACGCTTGAGTTTGGGGTAGATGTTCAGACATCGGTCGCTTGCATTCCTCGAGGGTATGCATTTACAGGACAAACGGCAGATGGCAAGGGACTGGAGTACACAAGCAAGTATGCTGCAATCGGTGCGATTTGCTTTGATCTTCTAGCCTTAATGGACGGAATGAACGAAGAAGGGCTATCCATCGGCACTTTTTACTTCCCGGGATTTGCCGGATATACGCCGACGACAGATGAAAATCGCGCAAGATCGTTATCCCCGATCGACTTTCCGAATTGGATCCTATCGCAATTTAAATCTATTGAAGAGGTAAAGGCCGGACTTTCCAGTGTTGTGATTGCACCGACTGTTTTCAAGGACTGGGGCAATATTGTTCCCCCGTTTCATTATGTCGTGTTTGAGAAAAGTGGAAAGAGCATCGTGATCGAGCCTATAGAGGGAAAATTGGTCGTGCATGACAATCCTCTTGGGGTTTTGACCAACTCGCCGAATTTTGAGTGGCATATGACCAATTTGCGCAATTTTATTAACTTAACTCCTCTCAACGTTCCTCCGTTAAAATTAGATGGGATAACGCTTGCTCCCTTTGGTCAAGGTTCTGGAATGGTGGGACTTCCGGGTGATTTTACACCTCCTTCCCGGTTTGTACGCGCGGCGATCTTTTCGATTACGGCAACTCCGGTGAAGACTGCAGATGAGGCCGTATTCAAGACTTTTCATTTGCTCAATCAATTTGACATTCCTGTTGGTGTAGTCAAACAAGAAGAGGAGGGAGTAATGCATACCGATTATACAATAGCCACCATTGTAAGAAATCCCAATGACTTCAAGTACTATTACCGCACCTACCTGGATCAAACGATCCGGATGGTGGATTTGAATACCTTCAATAAAGATGGAAAAGAAGTGCAAGTCATTAGCACGGATGGTAAACAAGGTTTTGTGGATATGTCTAAGGAATTAAAACCCTTTAAAAAATAGGGATTGAACGATGGGAATGTATGATAATGACCCACGCCAGCAGCAGCAAGGCGGAGGATTTAAAGCCAGGCTCTTTGTCGCCCTTGCCATCGCCTTTATGGGGTGGATGATGTACATGAGCCAGACAGAAGAAAATCCGGTTACGGGCGTGAAGCAGCATGTGGCGATCTCACCTGATCAGGAGATCCGGCTTGGTCTTGAATCGGCCCCGACCATGGCCCATCAGATGGGCGGTGAGGTCTCAAATTCCGATCCACGGAAAGCTACAGTTGTGGACTTAGGCAATTTGCTTGTGGAAAACACCTTGGCTAAGAAAAGTCCTTGGAAATTTCAATTTCATCTCCTTGCAGATGACCAAACGGTCAATGCTTTTGCTCTTCCCGGAGGACAGATCTTCATCACTCTTGGTCTCTACAAAAAATTACAAAATGAAGCCCAGCTAGCTGGCGTTCTTGGGCACGAGATGGGCCATGTGATCGAGCGGCACACAGCAGAGCAAATGGCTAAGGATCGCTTGGGCCAAACGCTTGTCATGGCGGCCGGAACAGCAGCAAGTCAGGATAATTCGCGAACCCCTTATATGATAGCTGCCTTTGTCAACCAAATGATCCAATTACGCTATGGACGTCAAGATGAATCGGAGGCTGACGAGTGGGGCATTAAATTGATGAGTCAGGCTGGATTTGATCCGACGGAGATGATCGGTGTGATGGAAGTGCTAAAAGCCAGCGGTGGTGGTGGCCACTCTCCTGAAATTTTTCAAACACACCCCAATCCAGACCTGCGGATGGTACAAATTAAAGAATATTTAAAGGCTCATCCTCCGGCTGCTGGCCTAAGTAAAGGGAAGCCTTTAAATCAGGCGGGAGCTTCCAGCCAAACTAAAAAGTTCTGGTGGGAAGAGTGAAATAATATTTATAACCCATGTTGTTAATTGACAATTATATAATTATATATTAAAATAATCGAAATTAATAATGTTGGTTTAAAATATGAGTCGCTCTGAAGTAGTGCCGGTTTTTCCTATAAAAGATATTAATATTTCGAATCTGCAGAGTATTCAAATTATCGATGTTTCTGCAGATCTTTATTGCGGCAGACGCTTTCAAGTTTTGTATATTGATCAGGAAACAGAGCTGCCCATTATTTCCAAAGCTGTCAGATTTTCCAAATTAGTCAAAAAAATACACAAGCTCTCAAAAGAAGAAGAAAATCTGGATAACCTTAAGGCGATCAAAGCCTTTCTTGGCCAACTCAAGCAAGTAGAGATAGAGGCAAAAAACGCCTATAAGCACCGAGGCTGTTTTTATAGATTCTTCACAGCAATACAAAGAGCATTTCATTCTGGATCACATTTAAAAAAGATCGACCGTCTCAGCACAGATGTTCAGGAAAAGATTAATCAGCAAGATGTAGCCAATGTGGATTTTGAAGCAAGAATGGCTGTAGTCAGGACTGGAACGGACTACAAAGAGAATGAAAGAGCGATTTTACTTTTAATCGATGATTGTATTTCTGCAGGCCAGCTTGCTGAGGCTCTATCTGCAACCGGATATTTACTGGATTACAAAAAATCGGACGATAAATTTTTGTTGATTGCAAATGCTTATATGCAAAATGACAATCTTGAAAAGGCTGCCTATGCAGTAGAGCGAATAAGTTCCAGAAAGGAAGAAAAGGTTGAAATCATCCTATCACTTGTAGATAAGCTTCTTTCCGAAGAGAATCCAAATTTAGAAGCCGCCCTTCGTTTGATCTCATTTATTCCTTCCAATGAGTCTAATGAGGGTATCATCTATTCATTAACAGCAAGGGTAAGTGGGCTTCAAACAGAAGTCTGATTGAATACCCGTTGCATTATCTGTATAATGACGATATGAAAGAACAATTAGCAGATAAGCATTTTGAGAGAAGAGCGGCGCTTGACATTGGATCTGGGCAAACCAAGATCACGATCGCAGATGTCGATACCATCAACAATAAAATTGTTTGCATCCACCATCAGGTAGTCAAGTTTGTTTTCTTAAGAAAAGATCTTGCCATGAGTTCTCAAGGAGTTCTTTCCAAAAATATCCAAACAGATCTGATCGAAACATTAAAAGAAATGCAGCAGGCGAGCGTTGCCTTTAATCCTATCAAATGGATCGCGACTGGTACATCTGTATTTCGACAGGCTAGGAATACAGAGGAATTTCTTGCAGAGACTGAAAAAGCGACAGGAATCAAGATCCAGGTCATTACGCAAACAGAAGAAGCTGAAATCGGCTTTTATTCAGCTTTAGGAGTAAGCTGTGAAGAAAGAGAGAATATTATTTCGCTGGACATAGGCTCCGGAAGCTTTCAAATGTCCTGCTGGATCAATGGAAAGCTGCATATGTATGGTAGTGAAATAGGAAGCCAAGCTTCTTTTGATGCTCTTTTTTCTTTAAGGCAACAAGCTTTTTCCATTCATCATGAAGTTCACCCTATTAGTCATGTCGAAGTTTTAGATATAGTGAAGATCATAAGATCTAAATTGCCTAAACCTCCTAAATGGCTGATTGATAACACAAGAAAAATTATCGCAATTGGAAATGGAAATATTTTCCCGATCGCCTGGCAAAATAAAGAAATGCTGGAATTTACTTCTAATGACCTCATGCAAGCCTGTCTTGAAGTAATTGAAAAACAGAGAGAAGATATTTGGCAGTTTAAAGATCCTGGAAGTGCTGTTATTTTGCTTATATATTATGCGTTGATGGCCCACTGTGGGATGGATAAGATCCATTATCATGTGACCAATGGCGGTTGTGAGGGGTTATTAACTCAAGAACGTTATTGGCTGCACACTAATTCATAAATTTAATTGTCTCCAATACTTGCATCTATTTTAATGTTGAGATAGTATTTTTAATCCAAACTCTGATAACTGGAGTTTCTATGCCGATCGTGTTACAAAATTTGGAATTTGACAAAGCATTCGTCTTGAATTTTTTACCAGGCCAAGCCGGCAACGAAGCAGCTCCCTATTTTTAATAGGGGGCGATGCAGATGGGTAAAAAAGCAGGAATGAATGCAAAGTCAAAACCAAATTTCGGAATAGGATCGGTATATATGAGATCAAATGTAAAAATTGAGCCTGAGGATATTTGGGCAGATATTCAGTCTATAAGAACTTTATCTCCTCTTATTCACAATATTACCAATTATGTCGCCATGGAACTTACAGCAAGTAGTTTGCTTGCAATCGGCGCATCTCCTGTGATGGCCCATGCTTTAGAAGAAGTAGAAGAGATGTCTCAACTAAGTAACAGTCTAGTGATCAACATTGGAACCTTAAGCCCCTCTTGGATAAAAGGAATGCAGATCGCTTTAAGGGCCGCAAAATCAAGAGGGTTGTCTGTTGTTTTAGATCCAGCTGGCGCCGGTGCAACAAATTACAGAAGTGATACGGCGCGCACCCTTTTGTCTCAAGGGGGGATTACTGCGATCCGTGGAAATGCATCAGAGATCGTATCGCTTGATCATGGAAATAAAACTCCAACAAAAGGTGTTGAAGGCGATGCTGTCTCTATGGAGAGTGTCGATCAAGCTAAAGCCGTGGCTTTAAAAAACGCTTGTGTGGTCTGGATGAGTGGAACAACGGATTTGATCACAGATGGAAAATCTGTTCTATTGATGGGCAATGAACATTTATTTAGAAAAAAAGTTTCAGGGATGGGAAGTGTTTCATCCGCCATTGCAGGTGCTTTTTTGTCCGTAAATGCAGTTCCATTGCTAGCCTCAGCTCATGCGGCAGCTGTCATGGGTGCAGCTGCTGAAATTGCCGGGGAATCAGCCAAGGGACCTGGAGCTTTTAAAATGCTCTTTCAGGATGTGCTATTTAATCTTTCGAAAAAAGATATCACAAACTGGATGAAGAAAAGGATCAAATGAGTTCAGTTGATCTCAGTTTATATTTAGTAACGAATAGGCAAGAAATGCCTCTTGATCAATTTTTTCATCGGATCCTGGAATCGATCAAAGGTGGTGTCTCGATCGTGCAATTAAGAGAGAAAAATGCCTCATTCGAAGAATTTGTAGAAATTGCACGTCAATTAAAGGCCATCTTAAGGCCTCTTCAAATCCCCTTGATTATCAATGACCGAGTGGATGTGGCTCTTGCGGCACGTGCTGATGGTATTCATTTAGGACAATCTGATCATGACGTGAAGGTGGCGCGCAAGACGCTTGGGGGGAATGCGATTATAGGGCTTTCTATTGAGACCCTTAAACAGGCTGAACAAGCCGTTAACATGCCGGTCGATTATCTGGCAATAAGTCCCATATTTCCAACTCAGACAAAACACGATTGTGCCAGACACCTAGGTCTGGAGGGTTTAAAAAAAATCTCAGCAATATCCCCATTTCCAGTAATTGCGATCGGCGGAATTAATGAGGACAATGCAAAAATGATTATGGAGGCTGGGGCAAAAGGGATTGCTGTTGTGTCTGCCATATTTGATGCTCCATGCCCTAAATCTGCTGCTCAAAACCTTCGAGAGGCACAATATGGATCTAAAAGAATTTAGTGAAGATGACTTTATCTCTTATCTAAAAACACACTTCCCCCCTAAAGAGGTTTATGGAATAGGAGATGATTGTGCTGTCATCCCTTATAATCAAGACGCTTCCCTGCTTGTAACGACAGATGCCCTAGTAGAAGGGGTGCATTTTTTAAAAGAGGAAATGAAACCGGAAGATTTAGGATATAAAACACTAGCTGTCAATGTGAGTGATATTGCGGCGATGGGAGGAAAGCCTGAATACGCTTTTTTATCGATAGCTTTGCCAAAGCCGGTGGATCCCAAATGGGCACATGACTTTATTGAAGGATTTAAACAAGCTTGTATTGAATGGGATGTTCAGCTTCTTGGCGGTGACACTGTTGGATCCAAAAGAGATATATTCATTAATTTGACCCTGGTCGGAAGTGCTGAAACAAAGACGATCAAGTACAGAGGCTCAGCTGTTAATGGAGATGTCATCTGCGTAACAAATACGCTTGGAAACTCAGCATGTGGTTTGAAAATCCTTCTTGAAAAGCCGGTATCTCACGATGATTTTTTATTAAAGGCTCATTTTAGACCCCATGTATGCCCTGAGATAGGGATGTGGCTTGCAAAACAAAGTGGGGTTCATGCCATGATGGATATTTCAGATGGCCTTGATTGTGATTTAAGGAGGCTGATCAAAAGTTCAGATACCGGTGCATATATAGAACTTGATAAACTTCCTCTCTCAGAGAGTCTATTTGAAATTTGTTCAAAAGAGGCTTGGGATCCTATTAAGCTTGCTCTCACTGGTGGAGAGGACTACTGTTTGCTATTAACTATTTCACCTTCGGATTTTAAAGAAATCAAAGCATCTTTTCAAAAAGTATTCGGCATGTCATTATTTAACGTCGGTGAAATCCAAAATTTCTCAAATGAGATCATTTATCGTATGAACGGTAAAGAGTTGGAAACTAAATTTGACCATTTTAATCACTTCTAATAGGTATGTCAGTGCAGGAAGCTCCATTCTATAAAACCCTCACCATCGCAGGATTTGATGGAAGTGGAGGGGCCGGTATTCAAGCCGATATTAAAACATTTTCAGCTCTCGGCTGTTATGCGGCCTCAGCTCTGACATCCCTGCCTGTTCAGAATACTATGGGTGTAAAATCTATTTTCGATATTCCTACTCGCTGTGTAGAGGAGCAGATACGTGCAATTTTAGAAGATCTTCAGATTGATGCCGTTAAATTGGGTGTTCTTCATCGGCATGCTATTATTGAATCAGTTGGAAAGATTTTAAAAGAATTTAAAATAAAGAGCATTGTTATTGACCCTGTAATGGTCGCTAAAAGGGGTGAAGCTCTTTTGATCGCAGATTCTATTGCTGCAATGCAGGAGCATTTATTTCCCATTACAACAGTGCTAACACCTAATTTGATGGAAGCATCTGCATTGCTCGGTCGAGAGATCACAGAAAAGCATCAGATGGAGCAGGCCGCTCTGGACTTGCTCAAAATGGGTCCTGAAGCTGTTGTTATAAAAGGTGGTCACTTAAAAGGTGATTGTGATGACTGTCTTGTGCTAAAAGAAAATAATGAGATCTATTGGTTTGAAGGACCTCGCATTCAATCTAAAAATACTCACGGAACCGGATGTACATTTTCATCAGCCGTAACCGCCTATTTAGCCCGTGGAAATACCACTGCAGAAGCTGTGAAAAAAGCAAAAGCTTATCTAACCGAGGCAATTGATGCTGGAGTTAAACTCAAAATCGGTAACGGAAATGGACCTGTCCATCATTTTTATCATTTATGGGATCGTGTAATTTAATTAAATAATACCTGGGGACAATATGATTTCACTCAACACGTTAGGAAATAAAAAAAAATACTATAATCTTTGTGTTAATACAGGGGTATTTAATGGGAGATTGTTTTCTGAAAAAATAGATAATGTAGAAAAACGTAAAATTAATCTCTTACTTCATTTAGTTACCAATTCAAAATATAGCGAGAGCGTGGGTTCCATCTATCTAAAAGTGAAGCGATTCATTGAAGGTGGCGGCAAAATTGTTCAGATAAGATTTCAAGAAGAAGAAGTAAGAGATCATGTCGAGCTTGCTAAACGATTAGCACAAAATATGCCCTTATGGGATCCTGAATCTAAGTTGCTCATCAATGATCGACCGGATGTGGCCTGGATATCCGGGGCACAGGGCGTTCATTTAGGGCCTCTGGATATTTTTCCGGATGATGCTAAAAAGTTGCTTGGTCCAGATAGCATAATTGGGTACACTGTCAACTCTCTTGAAGATGTTCTTTTTGCGAATGACAACGAAAATATTGATTATATAGGTGTGCAAATATACCCATCAAAGCTCTCTCGCATTCATTCTCCTAAAATTTGGGGGGAAGAGTTTGCAAAAGTCATTTCCATATCCACTAAGCCTGTGGTTTTCATAGGAGGAATCACATTGAAAAATCTTACAGACGTTCTTCCTTATATGCGTCTTGGGGATGGAATAGCTATTGGTGGAGAAATTTTGAAAGAAGATGATCCATGGGGTACCACACAAAAAATACAAGCACTCATTGATTTGCACACTGAAAAGTTAAAAAATAGGGAATAAAAAATGAAAGGACCCCGTTCTTGGTGCACTTTTGGGTACATGTTTGCGATCTTTTTTTTACTGAACGTAAATTTTGCCATTTTGAGGAGTGTCAGAACGACCTTGGCGGTTTCAGACTTAGGGGGAGGAGCTCATTGGGTCCCGGCGTTTGAACTTTTAGGTGCCATGCCGGGCGCGTTTTTGATGACTTGGCTCCTTTCTAAAGCGTTAAATCGCTTTTCTATTGAAAAGGTTTTTTTTGCAACATTAGCTGTTTTCTTAGGGTTCTTTTTGTTGTTTTCGACAACGCTCTATCCTCTTCTAAATGTTGCAAAAGTATCGCTTGGGCCTGGTAATTACGTGGTTCCGTTTTTTTCTATGTTGTTTTATGCCCTCTCCGAGCTTTGGAAACCGGCTCTTGGTGTGATCCTTTTTTGGGGGTTGGTCAATCAGTATGTGGCTTTAGAAGAAGCCAAAAAACTCTATGCCCCTTTAATGCTTGGGGGGAGTCTTGGTGCGATCGCTTCAGGCCCCATCATCTCTGCATGCACTGCTGAATCCTTGTGGGGATTAGAATCCTCATCCCCTCTGCATTGGCAATATTCCTTAAATGCCATTATTGCGGTTGTGACTTTTGTGGGCCTTTTGACGGCCGTTCTATATCACTTGCTTTGGAAAGAATTTCGCAAATATGAAAAAATCGAAGCTTCTGCAAAAGAAGAGCCCCAGACACATGGAAAGGTCTTATCCAGCTT
>CAZOAX010000014.1:5410-15531 GCA_964577735.1 uncultured bacterium | reverse complement strand
GCTCTATCTATCGAAGATTCAAATAGAATGCCTGTTAAAAATGATAATCCAGCTGTGGACTCAGGGCATAACAATGATGTGCCAAGAGTCGTGAATGAAAGGCCCCCGGTAGACGCATTTCAAGAGTTGCAAGCACGTATTGCTGAACGCAAAAAGAGAGAGGATAATGGGGAAATTGAGGACACTGATGCTCGACTCGAAAGAGAGAAATCCCAGCGAAAAGAAGAAGAAAAAAATCCTTACAACGCGATCAGTGATAATGTAGATAATGCACTCAAATATATGGATAATGCCGATGTGGAGTCAGGTGAAGATTGGGCAGTTGAGGATGATAGTCAGGAACACTTACCTACATGGGGTATAGCCGGTGCAAAAAAGAAATCATAAGCAGTAGTTCTTAATATCTGCTTGACGAATGAGGGAATTTCCCTCACGATAGGGCTATGTTTATTCCCTATGGTCACCAGTCTATTTCTAATGATGATATAGCAGCTGTAACTGCAGCCTTGACAAAAGACCCGATTACAAGAGGGCCTCTTGTCGAGGCATTTGAGCAAGCGGTTGCTAAATATGTCGGAGCGGCTTATGCAGTCGCCTTTTCCAGCGGCTCTACAGCACTGACTGCGGCCTATCATGCAGCTGACATCAAAAAAGGGGACCGGGTCCTTTCCACGCCAAATACTTTTATCGCATCGACAGCGCCTGCTTCCTTAAGAGGCGCTGATGTGGTCTTTATCGATATCGATCGAAAATCCGGGAATATTGATCTTGAGAAATTGAAGCTCAATCTTGAGTTCAAGTCGATCAAAGGTAAACTTTTTATTGCGCCAGTCCATTTTTCAGGCATTGCGGTCGATATGCCGGCTCTACAAGAGGCTGCAACAGCTCCCAATATTGTGATCATTGAAGATGCTGCCCATGCGCTTGGCTCTTGTTATCCAGATGGAAAAAAAGTGGGTTGCTCCGACTATAGTGATATGACAATCTTCAGTTTCCATCCCGTCAAGACCATTACATCCGGCGAGGGGGGTATGGTCACAACCAATGACCCAGAGCTTTATCGTAAATTGAAATTTTATCGAAACAGTGGAATTGAACGAGATGAACTTGAATATGGACGTCCTGAGCCTTGGTACTACGAAGTGCAGGAATTCAGCAGCAATTACCACATGACTGAAATGCAAGCAGCTCTCGGCCTCTCCCAATTAAGTAGACTGGATGCTTTCGTAGAAAAACGACGAGCTCTTGTCGCCCGGTATCGTCAGTTGCTGACCAATAAACGCAATATTCGCCTATTTGACCCTGTTTATGATAAACAGACAGCCTATCATCTAATGGTCGTGCAAATCGACTTTAAAGCCATAAGAAAAACCCGTACAGAAGTGATGAATGCTCTGAAAGAAGCCAACATCGGATCGCAGCTTCATTATATTCCCCTCTATCGCCACCCCTGCTATCGAAATAAAATTGGTGAAATTGAAGAGTACTTTCCTGAAATGGAAGGCTACTATGAACAAGCCCTCTCTATTCCCCTCTTTTTTGATCTAACATTTGAGGATGTCGACCGTATAGCTCACTTCCTCCTCAAAATCACCAAAAACTAAAAGTATTATTTTCACCATAGGGACACAAACTCCTAACATCCATATATAATTCAACACAGGGGCACAGAGACACTAAGACACCGAGAAAAACCCTCGCTCTGTGTCTCAGCGTCTCTGTGTTGAATTTAAAAAATTTAGGAGTAGGCGAGGACGAGGGCTTTTGCGACGTTTGATATCGCGGGATCTGATTCATTTTTTAGAATTTGGGCCAGTTTTAGGGCCTCGTCTTTTTTGCCGAGCATGAAGAGGGCTTTTGTGACGTTGAGAAGGGTGGGGGCATGATCTGCTTCGAGCTTTAATGCCCGGTCAAAAGAGCGGAGGGCTTTTCCAGGGTTATTCATTTGGAGATAAATAGCTCCGAGGGTTTGGGCGTCATAGCTGCTTTCGGGATCGAGAACGGTGAGAGCTTCAAAAAAGGGAAGGGCGATGTCGTACTTGCCTTGACGAATGTAGGCGTAGGCGGCGTTGCGCAAGTCATCCAGATTTTCTTCGTTCCAGCCGAGTGTTTTCAACCAATTGATCTCAGACATCTATTTACCCTTGTAAGAATTGACCCACTTTACCCATTACATAGTTGATCATGTAATTAATCCAGCTCATTTTCTTCATGCATTGTTTTATTTTTTCTTTTTGAGCTTCATCTTCAGGGGTCTTGCAAGGGATATCTTCAATTTCCTGCTCTATACGCTCTTGATCTGCCAGTGATCCGAAGCTTGGGCATACACGGAAGAAGGCAAAGGGATTACGCCGTTGCTTTCCAAAGTTTTTAGGAGGGGGGAAATAGGCCCAAGTCGTAGATTTATGCACGAAACCGAGTGCTAAGTCGAATTCCGAGAGCCTTGCTGAAATGTCCACCATCTGGAGTTGTCCCGGAATAGTGGAAGCTTCATTGATGCGCAGCTGATTATTGGTTTCCTGAGTCAGCGTGATACGCATCGCGTAATCACGATAAACGTCCATTCCAAGCTTATCAATTGTCGGCATAAGACAACCTTCTATGGATTAATTCACTTCTTTATTATATCATAATTCTTTAACTTTGTACACAACGCATATATATTTTATGAACCAATACCCTCATATTCCCGTTTTGCTCAATGAGATCATTGACGCATTTTCTGGTGTCAATTTAACCCATTATATCGACGGGACCCTCGGGGCCGGTGGACATGCGGAAGCGATTTTAAAGGCTCATCCCGAGTTAAAAACATTCATTGGGATTGATCAGGATCAAGATGCACTTGAGATAGCAAAGGAACGTTTGGAAAAAGCGTTTCCTGGACGGGGGCTTTCCTTTGTTTCCGGCAATTTTTCCGATCTTAAGAAGCATGTCCATCACCAATTATTCGATGGAATTCTGGTGGATTTAGGCGTTTCCTCCATGCAACTGGATCGGCAGGAACGAGGATTTAGCTTCATGCGTGAAGGCCCGCTTGACATGCGGATGAATCAGCAAGGGGGTATCACGGCAGCTGATATCGTCAACACTTGGGAAGAAAAGGCTCTTGCGGACTTGTTTTTCCAGTATGGCGAAGAAAAACAATCGAGAAAAGCAGCCTATGCCATCTGCCGGGAGCGAGAGATTCAGCCTTTTGAAACCACTCTACAGCTCAGCTCTTGTATCGAGAAAAATATAAAACGTATAAAGTACGATATTCATCCGGCAACTAAAATATTTCAAGCTCTGAGAATAGCTGTGAATGGCGAACTGGATCGGTTGGAGGCTTTTTTGCCACAGGCAATTGAGGCCTTGAAACCTGGTGGGCGGCTTGCTGTGATCACATTTCACAGCCTGGAAGACCGCATTGTTAAACAGCGATTTGCCTATTATGCAAGTGACAAGGAATCGACTTCAGGTATAGGTGGAATGTTTATTGATAAAAAGCCCGTAGTTAAAATTCTTACGAGAAAGCCGACTGAAGCAAATGATCTTGAGATTAGGCAAAACCCAAGAAGCCGCAGTGCAAAATTACGAGTGATCGAAAAACTATAGCAGAGATTCATATAGATGGTATGGAGATTAGGGTGTTGCTTATTAGCTTTTGCATTTGCACTCTATCTCTATATCAACGCACACAATCATTTAATTGAAACCCAGCTTGCTATTCCTCCTCTGCAAAAAAAAATAAGGGATGTCACAGCTGAAAATGGACGTCTTCAATTCGAGATCGATCGATTTGAAAGCCCGGCCCACTTAATGCAGCTTGCAGATCAACCGGAGTACAGTCATTTAAAGCCGGTATATCTTCCTGACATCCTTATCATTTCAGAGGGTATTCATGAAGACTAAGAAAGATTGCAAAAGACTTTTGGGCTTAGGATTATTCCTGATCATCCTATTTTGCATTTTACTTGTCCGTTACTATCAAATTCAGATCGTGGAAGGGGAAAAATGGTCTAAAGAGGCGCGTAAACAACATTATTTTGTTGTCAAAGAGCCCTTTGCAAGAGGAACTTTCTATTCAACTTCTGCAAAAGAAGGGCATCCGGAGAAATTGCAGCAGCTTGTAACAGACATTGAGAAATTCCATCTTTTTATTGATCCTGAATCTCTTCCTGCAAAACATAAAAAAGAGATAGCAAGTGTCCTATCCCATCTTTTAGACGTTCGTAAAGAAGAAAAAGAGTTGTTTGATCGGCAGTTCCATATTAAAAGTCGCTCAAGAAAGCTCTCCATGTGGCTTGAGGCTGATCTTAAGGCCATTATTTTGGAATGGTGGAATCCTTTTGCCAAAAAGAACAAGATTCCAAGAAATGCTCTTTTTTTTGTTTCCGATTATAAAAGGTCCTATCCGTTTGGCTCCCTTCTTGGACAAGTGTTACATACGATCCAGGATATTAAAGAAGAGACCACTCATCAAGCTTCCCCGACAGGTGGTTTAGAGCTATATTTCAATGATTTTCTAAAAGGGAAAATAGGCAAGAGACGATTAATGCGATCACCTTGTAATGCCATTGAAACAGGTGATGTGATTGCCTGTCCTGAGCATGGGGCCGATGTCTATCTGACGATTGATCATACTCTTCAGTCCATTGCAGAGGAAGAACTGGAGAAGGGCGTTAAGAAATCCAAAGCTAAAAATGGGTGGGCAGTAATGATGAATCCAGCAACGGGTGAAATCCTTGCTTTGGCCCAATATCCATTTTTCAATCCTGGCGAATATCAGAAGTATTTCAATGATCCCTTGATGATTGAACATACTAAAGTCAAGGCTGTGACGGATGCAAATGAGGTCGGTTCCTGTATGAAGCCGATCACTATTGCTTGCGCGCTACTAGCCAATGAGGAACTTGTCAAAAGAGGAGAAAAGCCTTTATTCAGCGTAGATGAAAAGATGGCATGCGCAAATGGTAAATTTCCGGGAAGGTCTAAACCTATTTCTGATACCCATCTTCATCCCTATCTCAATATGGAGATGGCCCTTCAAAGATCTTCCAATATTTATGTTGCCCGGCTTGTTGAGCGTATCATAGATAGGCTTGGAGCTGATTGGTATCGCAGTATATTGAAAGATGTGTTTGGATTTTCAAATAAAACAGGGATCGAACTTCCATCAGAAAGTGCCGGTCTTCTGCCAACCCCAGGAAAGCTCAATCCAAATGGAACCTTAGAATGGTCTGTTCCCACCCCCTTTTCGATGGCTTTTGGACATAATCTTCTAGTGACTTCGATGCAGCTTTTAAGGGCATCCTCTGTTGTGGCAAACGGGGGCTATCTGGTCAATCCGACTATTGTAAAGAAGGTCTCTTCAAAGAAGAAAAACGGAGAGGAGATCATTTTATATGAAACATCACATGAAAAAAAGCAGGTTCTGGATAAAAAGCTCACAGCACAGATCATAAGAGGCATGAAATATGCCACAAAACCAAGCGGAACGTGTAGAAAAGGCGATGTAGCGGGTTACACAGAAGCTGGAAAAACAAGCACGGCCAAAAAGATTGTCAACGGGGTCTATTCTGAGGTCAAATATGTGGGCAGTTTTATTGGATTTGTGCCCGAAAAGGAACCTGCGTTTATTTTGCTTGTGACCATGGATGAACCTGAATATGGCTACATTGCTGGAATTGGTAAAAACCATAATGGCGGAAATTGCGCAAGCCCCGTATTCCGGGAAATTTCCAGGCGATCCCTGGCCTACCTTGGCATTCCGCCAGATGACCCGCATGGCTACCCTCCAGGCGACCCACGCTTTGACTCCACAAAAGCTGACTGGTACCCCGAAAATAAACAGCTCAACGAACTCTACAACAAATGGAACGGCTAATAATTCATCTTACGCATCATTTCACAAATGCTCTATAAAGGATTATGAAAAGGAAAAACGCAGAGGCGGTGAGTCGCAGAGAGGATTACGCTGCCCTTTATTTTTTGGATGATTCTCTCGCCTTCTCTCCCCGCCTCTCCGCCTCTGCGTTTTTATATCTTTCAGCTACAAAAGCTTCATGCGTAACAAGAGTTAATAATTTTACCACTGAGGCACTGATTTCACTAAAGGCGGGGCGTGAGAGAATGAGAAAAAACAATTAGAATCGAACGCTATGGATATTATAAATGGCTCTCATTTTCTCAGTCCTCCTCTGTGCGCTCAGTGCCTCAGTGGTAAATTTCTCTCTTGTAAGTTGTGGGAGAGTGTGAAGAGGATAGCTTTTTTAGCAGGGGTGTGCTTAAATCGGTTTATACTTTAATTTCTTAATACGTATGAAACTTAAAAAACTGTTTAAAGATGTGAAAGGCGTCCAGATCAAGGGTGCTAAAGATCCTGAGATCAGCGGGATCTGTTCCAATTCAAAGTTGGTCGCTCCGGGCAATTTGTTCATCGCCAGAAAGGGACTTATCAGTGATGGCGCTCAGTATATTGCAGAGGCGATACAGACAGGTGCTGTTGCGATCGTAACCGATATGTACGATCCATCCTTAAAAGATGTCGTTCAAGTCATCCATCCTGATCCGTCTGCTGTAGAGGGTATTTTAGCTGCTGTTTATTATAATTTTCCAAGCGATGAACTATTCATGGTGGGGATCACAGGGACCAATGGCAAAACAACGACATCGTTCCTCGTCAAGTATTTGCTGGATCAGCTGGGAAAAAATTCTACCGGTTTGATTGGAACAATCGAATATATTATTGGAAATCAGCGCTATCAGGCCATTCGAACAACGCCGGATGTGATCAGTAATCAAAAAATGCTGCGTGAGATGTGCAAACAGAGCTGTACGGCATCTGTGATGGAGGTCACCTCGCATGCCCTTGATCAGGGACGGGTGGATCTTGTAAATTTTGATGTTGCTATTTTCACTAATTTGACGATCGATCATCTGGACTATCACGGAACAATGGAAGCTTATTGCCAGGCAAAAAATATCCTGTTCAAAACACTTGGACAAAATCAACCGGACAAACAACGCAAAAAACCTGCCTTTGCGATTGTCAATGCGGATAGTCCATGGTTTGATAAAATGATCGAGGGCTGCAAGACCAAAATATTAACTTACGCGATTGAAGGGACTGCCGATCTTAAAGCGCAAGAGATCAAGCTTACTCCCCGCGGTACAGAATTTATTCTCCAGTACAAGGGGGAGTTATTTCCTGTTTCAATCCCTCTTGTGGGAAGATTCAATGTCTATAATTGCTTAAGCGCAATCGGATCTGCGTTAGTTTATGGAAGTCCTTTAGACAAGATCATCGAAAAATTGAGTCGCTGCCCTTCTGTTCCAGGTCGCCTTGAGCCGGTCATGAATGTAGAAAATCTTAAAATCTACGTGGATTTTGCCCATACAAGCGATGCTTTGGAAAATGTCCTGGAGTGCCTCAATGAGTTAAAGACGGGAAAAATCATCACGATATTTGGCTGTGGAGGGGATCGGGACAAATCCAAACGCCCTTTGATGGCAGCTGTTGCAGAAAAGCTCTCTGATGTTTGTATTGTGACATCAGATAACCCTCGAAGTGAGGCTCCTGAAGGAATTTGCAAAGAAATTGCGGCAGGGTTCAAGCACCCGGAAAGGCATATCATCGAAATTGATCGAAGAGCAGCCATAAAAATGGGTATTGAAATGGCAAGTCCTGATGACATTATCTTGATTGCTGGAAAAGGGCATGAGCTATGTCAGATCTTTGCGCATAAAACAATCGAATTCAACGATCGAAAAGTGGCAGAAGAGCTTTGCATCAATCGATTAAAATCACTAAGTACCGCTTAATGTTGAATCACTTTTTTGCTCTCATTCTAATTGCAATCAGCTCAAGCTGTTCTACCTCAAGGATTCCGGTTGAGGAGCAGATTTTTCAAACCGCTCAAGCTCCTTGCGTCATTCCTCCAAGAGCATTACCTCCATTGATCATTATTGATCCGGGGCACGGCGGAGAAGATCAAGGGACGTTATCGCTTATTAAACCGGCTTATCAGGAAAAACACCTGACTCTTGCAACGGCCAATTTGCTTCGAGACTATCTTCAAAAGCTCGGTTACCGCACAAAAATGACACGGACAAGTGATGTATTTGTTTCCTTGCCTCTGCGAGCCAAAATTGCCAACGATGCCAATGCCGCTTTCTTTGTCAGCGTGCATTATAACTCAGCACCAAGCAAAGAAGCGCATGGGATCGAAGTGTTTTATTACAGGTCAGATACAGATTCCACCCGCTCTAATCTTTCAAAAGACCTGGCTACAGAAGTGCTTGGACAAATCATAAACATGTCAAAAGCCAAATCCCGCGGTGTCAAGCATGGGAACTATGCAGTTATTCGGGAAACAAAAATGCCTGCCATCTTGGTGGAAGGGGGATTTCTCACCAACGCAGATGAGCTTGAGAAAATCAAAGACCCCCAGTATTTAAAGGTGCTCGCCTGGGGGATTGCACAAGGTGTAGACCGCTATATTAAAAGTTCCCTTTAGGCAAAAGATGGATATTGCTTCTGCCTAATACTTGCTGCATCAATGCAATGATCTTGCACATTCCAAATGACATGCGGATATTCTCGTTTCCTGAGTTTTTATAGATTTTTCCAAGAGCAATTCCTGACACTATCCAAGGCAGGCTGATGCTAATTAGATAATTTAAAGTCTTGGCATTATCTGAAGTGGTTTTTTCATCGATTTTATTATGTACAGCTGAAAAAACTAACTGAACGATACCAGCAAGACCTCCATATACAAGACCGGCACGGTATGATATTTTACTAGTAATGTAACATAGGGCACAGGCTTGGATAGCCTTTGTGCAGATGTCTTCAACAAGCTCATATCTAGTCGCAGGTTCAATAGAGGATGAATTGGGTTTTACGCTCATCGGCCACCTTCACTAATTTTTTTCAAAATTCTAATGAAGATCCAATTCGAAGACAATAATTTTTAAACTTATGTTTCGCTGCCACTGTATTAAGGAACTCTCTAGCACAGAGCTTATTAGTTCGCTTCGGCGCCTTTAACGAGAAATAACAAACTATCCGTATAGAGATTAACAGGATATGCAGGATCGCCTGCGGCGGCAGGATAGGCAGGATGTATTCCTTTTATTTTCGTTAGGTTGGGCTTCCATTTTCAAAGAAGAACGTTTCGTTCTTCTTTGAAGCTGATTATTTGTGCTCTTGAGAGCACAAATAAAAGGTCTTTATTCAATATTTTTGGAGCATATCCTGCCTATCCTGCCGCCGGAGGCGATCCTGCATATCATGTTAATTCTTTCATCGTCTTGAGATTTGTCAATTAGGAGAAAATGATATCTTATATTCCTTAAAATCCGATGTAAATGCGTAATGTTCAGTATTGTGTACGTTAAGTGACTTAAGGTACAGAGTGCTGAACATTAAGCGGGATTTTAGTTGGGGGAGACGAGTTTGAGGCCGAGGATGGATCCGATAAGGCTGAGGAGAAAAAAGATGCGCCAGAAATCGGCGGGTTCTTTGAAAAAGAAGATGCCGATCAATGCGGTGCCAAAAGCACCTATGCCTGTCCAGATGGCGTAAGAGGTTCCAAGGGGGATGGATTTTAGACTGTAGGAGAGGGCCGTGAAACTGAAAGCAGCGAAAGTGAGAAATCCAAGTGTGGGCCATAGTTTAGAGAAGTTGTCAGAAAGTTTAAGGCAGGTTGTGAAGCCAATTTCGCAGATTCCGGCAAATAACAGATAGATCCAAGCCAATTTAGTTCCTCTATAAATGTGTCCTCGGCGCGAGTTGAACGCGCGACCTGTTGCTTAGGAGGCAACCGCTCTATCCACCTGAGCTACGAGAACTTGGGGCAATTAAAAATGTAAGGGCATCTTTTTTATTCTGATCTAAAGTGTCGTTGAAAGCGATCAAATTTTGCAATGTCTCATTAGTTACGACTACAACGACCCCGTCTGACAATTTAGCCAGATTTTCAGCTTCGGCAGATGGAATCTTCATCGGAGATACACCAAGGATCCAGTGGTAGGACGGTTTCAACCTTTCCAATAGAGCGACAAAGCGGGGGCTTCTTAAAAGCTCTTCTGAGTAGCGGGAGATCCCGCCAGCTGCAATTTTGTCAAACCCATCC
>CAZOAX010000014.1:1506-5400 GCA_964577735.1 uncultured bacterium | reverse complement strand
TCTGCTTTTCCTTCCAGGTACTGAAGAAGGCCGGGCAGTTTTTCATTTTCAGCAGATTTATTAAACCCAAGCTGGAGTTTCAAGGTCATTTGTCCCTTTTTGGCAAGCAACTTGGCAAGGGTATTGGAGAAGTCAGGCCCATTTCCAGGCGCGATTAAAATGAGTTTTGCGCCTTTGTGTCCAGGTGTATCTTTTTCATAACGGGCGATCAGGCGTCTCAATGTATCCAAATCTGAATCCAGGAAGGGCGTTGTGGCTGAGATCTCATCCCCTTGGAAGGGAGAAATTTTGCCGGAAACATGGAGGTTTGCAAGCCTGAGGTTGTCCAAGCTTGCGGGGATGCCTTTCATCATGGTGCGAGTGAATAAGAATACAGCTGCCCCAATAAAGCCTAAAATCGATCCAAAAATAGTAAAGAATAGTAAGCGTGGTGGTTTTGGATGCAAGGGCGGGATCGCCTGGTCAAGAGGGCTTGACTGGATCATTTCCAGGTTTTTTGTAATGTTTTTGGATTCCACCATGTTGGCAAGGTTTTCTAAAAACCGTTGCTGAAGCGCAAGGCTCTGATTTAATAACTGTTCCGAAGCCCATTTTGGCGGAATAGAGGCCATTCTTTCATGCAGGGCAATCTGGTCTTCCTCAAGAAGCTTTTTCTCCTGGACAAAGTTCTCAAGACGGGTCTTGATGTAGTCGGCAAGGTGCTTTTTGAGAAGAGAGATCTTTTGATGGGTCAGATCTAAAGTTGTATTCTGAATGGATGCAATTTTGTCTTGCATTAGCTCGATCTTCAATTCTAATAAATCTGCCATTTGCAGGATGTGTGCGTTCAGGAATTGTTTCTGAAGCTCAAGCTCTTCAGTTAGTCGTTCCAGCTCTTTTTGCGTGCGGTTTCCGGAATCCTTTAGATTGATCACAATTTCAGAGGCTTTTGCAATTCTTTGCTGACTGATCGGATCATGTAGCAAGGCGGTCAATGAGCTTAATTCAAAATCGGGATGCGCCAGCTGCTCCACAACAAAGCGATGTTGTTTTTCAGAGGCTTCAAGCGTATTTAACTCCTGAACAAACCCCATGTAGAGATTACGGCTTGTATCAAGGGTGATCCCTTCAAATTCAGTGCCGGGATTTTTTTGTGTGCGCATCCGCTGTTCAAGCGTTGCTTCCTGGATTTTTAACAATCTTTTGAACGTGTCAAGATAGGACAGGAAATGGTTTTTAAAGCGTTCGTGCTCTTTTGGATTTGTTTTAGTCTCATACGCTTTTAACCAGGATCCGACTGAATATCCCGCTTTATCAAGCTCTGCTACTTCCTGGGGTTTAGATCCATTTTGCAGGCAGGTAATCAGGCCCTCAGTTTCTTTTAAACAGTTTTTAGTTGTTTCAAGATCTTTGAAATTTTCTTCCAGGACAAGGCTTGCTTCTTTGGGATCGAGGGTGCGTTTGTTTTGCAGGGCAAGTTCAAGTGAATCACTTTGTTGTTTAAGTCCACGAATTTCAGTTAGAAGATGGTTGATAATAGCTGGATCGCCTCTTCCTGTATAAGAATCGTAATGGACGCAATCATCGCAGTTGATGTTCTTAAGTCGCTTTGTTTCAAGGCCGATCTCGGTCAGTTTTTGCTGGTTGGACGCTAAATTGGCTGCTAGAAAATCCATTTCCCGTTGAAGGCTTGTGAAACCGGACTTGGACATATCATCCGATACGTTCTTGACGTAGTTCTCCATCAGGATTTCAAGAGATTTTCCTGCTTCCTTTTGCCGTTGTTCCAGATAATTGACCTGGATTGTCGAAAAGAGTTCGTGATCTTCTTCTAAATGCGTTTGATAGGTGTCCATCAAGGTGTTGAGCAGTTTTTTTGCGAAATGACGGTCACGATTCTTAAAGTTGAGCCTTAATAAAGACTTGTCTTCCTTGTCGACACTGATCGCAAGGTCTTTGATCAGAAGATTGACCATATTGGCCATAGGTTCGATCACAACGATATAGCGCTCATCCGTGGCAAGAGGTGCATAGCCTGAGCTCTTAACAGTAAATGATGCGTCACCATAGTGGATTGGTTGATCCAGGGTGCCTTCGATTACCTGTTCTTCGTGTTCAGCTTTTGCTGTAAAGTGCGTAGAGTCTTGAAATTCCAGAATGAATACTTTTTTCAAGTCCCCGTCATAGGCAATATTTTCAAGGGTCAGTTCTGCTTTAGGGTCATCCAGAATAGGTTTTTGCCAATTGTTCCAATAGGCCCACTCAACTAAAATGTTTTCCACGGCATTTTCAAGCTCTGGATTCGAGGGTTGAATTTTTGAAATTTTTCCTTGGATGTGAAGCTTCTTAATGATTTTTGAAAGAAGGAAATGCGATTTCATTACGGAGATCGTTTCACTGTCTTGAGCCGCCGACGGGCTGATCAGTAGCTCTGTTAAAGAAGAATGGATATTGGCTTTGGTTTTTCCTTTGTCGCGAAACGACGACTGCAGAAGATAATTTACAGGCCTTGTGACAGCAAGAAGCAAACAAAGCACAGCCCCTATTGCGATAGCTGCAGCAACTGTCTTTTTACGTCTTTTTAACAGGGCTAAAAAGTCGGAAAATGCAAATTTTAGATCTTTTGAAAAATTGTCCATCGTTTTCCTTATCTCGTTATCCCGTAAATTCCATAAATGCCCTGAATTCCGCCGAAGCTTGGCAGAAGTTGGTCGATAAAGCGGTTCCATTCGGTAATGGGTTTAGCTGAAATATAAACAGTGTCTCCCGGCATCAATAATAGGCTGTCATTTGGCAAGTGCACAATGTGGTTCCAGGAGAGTTTGTAGATCTTAGGACATTGCAAATTTCCACGGATAACCTGAATGCAGTTCTTGTCGCCTGTAAAAGGGATCCCCCCGGCCATTACGATTGCTTCTCTCAACGACATAAAGCCATAAGGTAGCTGCAAGGCTTTTGGACTGCCTACTTCTCCCATGACCATGACAGTGCAATCGGCAGGATTTGCTATATAGATCTTATCTCCACCGCGCATCACAATGTTCTGGCACATGTCGCCTTCATTGATCAATTGGTGCAAGTCGATGTTTAAAGGCACGCAGTCCCGCAAGACATAGCTCATGAATAGGTTGGCATTGGGAGGGATATGTGACCTTGCAATAACTTCATAAAGACGCATTTTGCCATCGACTGGGACGGTCGAAACGGCTGTAAGGCCGGTGATTTCAACCTTCCTTGTCAATCTGTCTTTATACGTGATGAAAAGCTCGACATCTTTGACTTCTTCGCTCAAACGGTTCTGCAGCTTGGTCTTAGCTTCATCCAATGTCAGCCCTTCTACAAAAACAGGCGGGATGTCAGGCAGGTCTACTTTGCCGTCCTGCACACGGAATCCACCAACAGCACTGTTAATGAATTGGAATGCATCCATCAGATCACGCCGTTTGGGATGATAGGCGACAATATTGAGAATATCATCCTCTGCAATGACATCTTTGTATTCAAACATCGCATAGTCGGGAAGAGGATCTAAACAAATTCCTTCCATCTCTAAGATCGCTTGCTTCCCTTGCCGGATGGTATAGGAATCGATAACAAATTCCTCGGCGCCGTAAACGTCGTAGCTTGAGGAAAGCTGGCAACCACAAGAGGTCAAAAACATCAAAGGGAGCATCAAAAGTGCGATTAGATACATGATATCCTTAGAAGATAAAGAGACAGATGATCGCAGTTCGAGGTATTTTTAATCAAATAATTAACCCAAGTCACCATGGGTTTGCTCGTGGGAAAAGGTGGTTATATTAGTTATTAAATTTTTATACTAAATTAATTAAAATATTGGGTTGACTTGCGAGGCTTGACTCATTATAATAAACCCCCAATCAGGTATAATATTAGATGGAGAGCAAGGGAAAG
>CAZOAX010000014.1:0-1496 GCA_964577735.1 uncultured bacterium | reverse complement strand
GGAAAGATATGACGCAAAATGAAGGCTTCGCCGAAGAAAGCGAGTACAAAAGAAGTGAGTATAAGTACGGCTTTTCTACGCAAGTCGAGACCGAAAAATTTGCAAAAGGGTTAAACGAAGATGTCGTACGGGCAATCTCGGCTAAAAAAAATGAGCCCCCATTTCTCCTGGAATTTCGTCTAAAGGCGTATCGCAAATGGCTTGAAATGGAAGAGCCCCATTGGCCGAACGCTGATTATCCAGCTCTAAATTACCAAGACTACGTCTATTACTCCGCTCCTAAGCAAAAAGAAAAGCTTGGCAGCTTAAGCGATGTGGACCCTGAAGTGTTGAGAACTTTTGAAAAGCTCGGCATTCCGCTGGACGAACAGCTTAGATTGAGCAATGTCGCAGTCGATATGGTGTTTGATTCGGTCTCGATCGGAACCACTTTTAAGAAAAAACTGGAAGAAGCTGGCGTTGTCCTCTGCTCAATTT
This sequence comes from uncultured bacterium, assembly GCA_964577735.1. Lineage (GTDB taxonomy): Bacteria > Chlamydiota > Chlamydiia > Chlamydiales > Parachlamydiaceae > CAZOAX01. The sequence continues at coordinate 1,019 of CAZOAX010000014.1, read as the reverse complement.
CTGAGGCGGTCCATCTTTATCCTGAATTAGTAGAAAAGTATTTGGGTTCAGTTGTTCCGATTGGCGATAACTTTTTTGCCTGTTTGAATTCGGCCGTGTTCTCAGATGGTTCCTTTGTTTACATTCCAAAAGGGGTGAAATCTCCGATGGAATTATCCACTTATTTCCGTATCAACGATAAAGAGACCGGCCAATTTGAAAGAACCTTGATCATTGCAGAGGAAGGCTCCTATGTGAGCTATTTGGAAGGGTGTACGGCTCCTGCCTACGATAACAATCAGCTGCATGCAGCTGTAGTTGAGCTTGTGGCCTTGGATGATGCCGAGATCAAGTATTCCACTGTTCAAAATTGGTATTCAGGCAATCCGGAAACAGGTGCCGGTGGAATTTATAACTTTGTGACTAAGCGCGGTAAAGCGCTTGGTAAGCGCTCTAAGATCTCCTGGACACAAGTAGAAGTGGGCGCTGCCATTACGTGGAAGTATCCAAGCTGCATCTTGATGGGAGATGACTCAATTGGTGAATTTTATTCAGTCGCATTGACCAATGGACGGATGCAGGCCGATACTGGAACCAAAATGATCCATTTAGGGAAGAATACCCGCTCAACGATCATTTCAAAAGGGATATCAGCAGATCTTTCCCATAATAGTTATAGAGGTCTTGTCAAGGTTGTTCCACGGGCAACAGGCGCACGCAATTACACCCAATGTGACTCGATGCTTGTTGGTAACTCCTGTTCAGCGAATACGTTTCCTTACATCGAAGTGGCCAATTCAAGTGCACAAGTCGAGCATGAAGCCTCCACTTCCAAAATGAATGAAGAACAACTTTTTTATTTCCAATCCAGAGGGATCTCACAAGAAGATGCCATCAATATGATCGTGAACGGCTTTTGCAAAGACGTGATCAAAGAACTTCCTTTGGAATTTGCTGTTGAAGCGCAAAAGCTTCTCAGCCTTAAACTCGAAAACTCGGTAGGTTGACCTAAATGATTGAAATTAAAGATTTACATGTAG
>CAZOAX010000013.1:13325-16052 GCA_964577735.1 uncultured bacterium | reverse complement strand
AAGGATACCATCGGCATCGATGTCAAATGCGACTTCGATTTGAGGTGTTCCCCGTGGAGCTGGAAGGATGCCGCTTAGTTCAAAGCTTCCGATATTTTTATTGTCTTCGGCCATTTTACGTTCGCCTTGGAAGACTTTAATGAATACGGCCGGTTGATTGTCAGCTGCAGTTGAGAATGTTTGCTTTTTCTGTGTCGGGATTGTAGTATTGCGTTCAACAAGCGGAGTCATGATGCCGCCCATTGTCTCAATTCCAAGTGTTAGAGGTGTGACATCAAGAAGAAGAACGTCTTTAACTTCTCCTGTCAATACGCCCCCTTGAATGCCCGCGCCAACAGCAACGACTTCATCCGGATTTACCCCTTTATGACCTTCTTTACCGAAGATGTTTTTAACCATCTCTTGAACAGCAGGCATACGGCTCATACCACCAACGAGAATAACTTCAGAAATATCATCTTTAGAAAGACCGGAGTCTCTCAAGCACTTCATGCAAGGCTCTTTTGTGCGCTCGATCAGATCGTGAACAAGGCTTTCAAGCTTTGCGCGTGTCAGGGTAACTGCAAGGTGTTTTGGTCCTGATGCATCCATTGTGATGAACGGCTGGTTGATCTCTGTTTGCTGGGTGCCTGAGAGCTCGATTTTAGCTTTTTCTGCAGCATCGCGCAATCTTTGCAACGCCATCTTGTCTTTGCTAAGGTCAATGCCATTCTCTTGCTTAAATGTGTCCAGGAGCCAGTGAAGGATCGCAATATCAAAGTCGTCTCCGCCAAGATGCGTGTCACCGTTAGTTGCAAGTACTTCAAAAACACCATCGCCAATTTCAAGGATGGAAATATCGAAAGTTCCGCCACCAAGGTCAAATACGGCGATCTTGCGATCTGTTTTTTCTTTGTCCATTCCGTAAGCGAGCGCTGCTGCAGTAGGCTCAGGGATGATACGAAGAACATTAAGACCTGCAATCTTGCCTGCATCTTTTGTGGATTGACGTTGTGAGTCGTTGAAGTAGGCAGGGACTGTAATAACAGCTTCTGTTACTTTTTCACCAAGATAGGCTTCAGCAGTTTCCTTCATTTTGATCAGGATTTGAGCAGCGATTTCTTCTGGAGAAAGTTGCTTGCCCTGGACATCAAAGGCAACATCACCACTTGATGTGCTGACAACATGATAGGGAACTGTTTTGATCTCAGATTGTACTTCATCGAACTTGCGGCCGATAAAACGCTTAGATGATGTGATTGTGTTCTCTGGGTTTGTAACAGCTTGACGCTTCGCAGGAATACCCACTAGTCTTTCAGATCCCTTATAGGCCACAACCGATGGAGTTGTTCTAGCGCCTTCTGAGGATGCGATCACTTTAGGTTGTCCGCCTTCCATCACAGCAACGCAGGAGTTGGTTGTGCCGAGGTCGATACCGATTACTTTACTTTTCTTTTGATTCATATTATTTACCTTCTTCTACTTTAATAGGGGTTTTGGATACTTTGACGCGGGCGGGTCTTAAGATCTTGTCGCCCATCTTGTATCCCTTAATAAATTCTTCTACGACGATGCCTGGTTTGATATCATCGCGTTCCACTGTTTCGACAGCCTCATGGAGATGAGGGTCAAAAGGAGTGTCTTTTGAAACAAAGCTTGTTGCTCCCTGGCCTGCTAAAACATCCTTAAATTGTGTCAGGATCATTTGAAAGCCGAGGCTCCAGTGTTTGACATCATCAGACATCTTTTCTGTGTAGCCAAGCGCGTTCTCCATGTGATCGATCGGGCCTAAGAACTCAACTAAAACTTGTTGAATAGCGTAAGCTGTCATTTCATGCTTCTCTTTGGAGAGGCGCTTTCTCATATTTTCAGTCTCAGCCAAAAGGCGTAAGTACTTGTCTTTGAATTCAGTTAATTCAAGGTTGCTTTGCTCAAGCGGGTCAAGCGGTGCTTTTGCCTCTTGTTCGATCGGCTCTTCTTGCGTGTCTTCCGTCATGGTTAAATGCCTTTTTTGTTTTCGATCATTTGAATGGTCTGATGATTTTGGATTAAAAATTGATTTTTTTCCGGCTGTCGGTAGGTCAGTTTGTACTTATAGAGGTTTGTTGTGAGAGCGGCACTTAAAGCTTGGCTCACCGCTCTTAAAATTCCAAACAGTTTGCGGTAGGGTGTGCGGATCGGGCACAGGATTCCAAAGGCGCCTACCACTTGCTGGTTGATGAAGTACGGCATTGTCAAAATCGCGATATTAGTTGCTTTGGCTCCAAAAGGGATCAGGTCTTTTCCGATCCAGAATTTTAGTTCTTTATGGCTGCTTGAGTCGCGTAAAAGATGACGTAATGAAGTGGCGTTTTCAAACAGAGCTAGGGATTCTGCTAGTTTAGATCCATCACGAAATTCAGAGTAGTTCAGCATTTTAGATAGTCCGGCACGTAAAACTTCTTCTGATGAGAAATTGGAATAACCGACAAAAAACCGAACAATGGCTTCATTATAGAAGCGATTGGCAATCGCTTCTTCATCATCGGTAATTTCTTCCGGTTTGTTCTGGCCGGTCAGTCTGTAATGGAGATAGGCCTCGATCCTCTTAGCTGCAAAACTGCTTAATTTCTGATCGGTCATTAAGACCTCTGTTTGGATTGAGCCAAAATCGGTCACAAGGGCAAGCAAAGTTCTTTGGCTATCGATCGGGATAACCTTAATGTGAATGACGAAGTCTTGGTCAAATTTCGGAGTAGAGATAAAGGC
>CAZOAX010000013.1:0-13315 GCA_964577735.1 uncultured bacterium | reverse complement strand
AATCCTCCAAGACTTGTCTGATCAGGCTTGAGACTTCTTTGGTTTCAATGGAACGGATAGCTTCAATCCGGTTCATTGCAGTTGTTTCGATGATTCCTTGATCATAAAATTCTTCGGCGTAAAGACGGAAAGCTTTTTCAGAGGGGATCCGTCCGCCGGAGCTGTGTTGTTGTTCAAGATAGCCTTCATCTTCAAGCTTGGCAAAATAATTGCGGATCGTAGCAGAGCTTAAATGATCAAAACCGCTGTCTTTTAGCGTGTTAGATCCGATCGGTTTGCCGGTTTCAAGATAAGTTTCAATCAGCCCGATCAGGACTTTCTTTTCCCTTTCTTCTTTTGCTGTTAGAGACTTCATGGTTTTCCCTCTTAAATTCCATATTACAAAAGGGGGAAATTTTGATCAAGTGGAATTTAGCAGTTGGATGGTCTGATTGCTAAAAACGTTCCCGTTCCCGTACGCGTTCCCTTTCCCGATTCTATTAAACAATCGGGTAAGGGAACGGGAACGCGTACGGGAACGTTATATATTTTAAGTTAACTCACTAAGGACAAGTGGGAGAATATCGATAACGGCTGGGAACCAGTGCAGTCCTTTCTTGTAGACAAGTTGGCCGCCGATCTGGCAGGCGATGATCGCCTTTTTATGAATATCGGGAATTTCTTCCAAAAGAGCTTTTTCATAATTCTTTCGTAAGAAAGGCGGGCAATAGTTCAAATAACACTGGATAAGAGGAGAATTGGGATCATTGGGGAGATCGATCTTTTCCAAATGGTCCAGTATTTGATAGGTAAAGAGATTGATTCGATCGGATATTTTAGCTGAGATATCGGTCAGGTAAGCACCGGTTTCTTTATGCTCCCGGATCATCAGGCTGGCTTCCTGATAGGCGAGCTGTTTTAAACGCTCCAGGATTTCTTTGACTAGGATGTCTTTATGCTCATAAAACTTCTCATCTCCAAGTGTGAGGCCGGCAAGGACTTCAAAGGAAGAGCAGATCACGCCTGTTTTATTTGCGGAGCTATCACGGACAATTAAGGTGCCGAGTTTTTCAAGTTCTCTTCTTGCGCCGGCAGTTAAATAGAGATTGGCCCCTTCGATGATGATCTTGGATGTGGGCTTTCCTGTCTCATCGAGAAACATTTTAATATTGGTTTCATTTAGCGATCGTGGTCTTCCACCCGCCGGGATGAATACATCTGTTTTGGTTTTATTGATATTGTCCCGGATCAAATGGTTCATTTCACTTCCAGAGATCCATTCCTGCGTAAGGGTATTGTCTGATTTTTTCCAGCAGCAGGTATGCTGCACGTGAGCTGACGTCTCTTTTTTTAAATTCTTGTTAACTAAAAAACCACCATTGGAAAGTTTTTCAGGGGGGTAATGGCAGATCGGTTTCCCTGATTTAAAAAGGTCTTTTAGACTTGCAAGATCAAGTCCTTCCGGATCATGGGCAGTTCCTGAGATGTCTGTCAGGGCAATCAACTTGGCTGTTTTGGGGTAATACTTATAAAGATTGAGGATTTCATTGCCTGCAACATCTCCATCAGGGCCGCCGGCCATTTTAAGGGTGAATACATCTTTTTCAGGATCAATTCCTTTATAGAGCAAAAATTCTTTCAGGTAGACGTTTACGCCGAGCGAGGTCACGCCATACTCTTTGTGATTGATCCCAACTTTTGGTTTACTTGAAATAAAGCAGCTTCCTGGCTTGTAGTCATACTTTTTGCTATAATCGGCAATCCACTGGATCATGACATCATGCATGTTCTCATCAGGCCCAAGATAGAGATACTCCGGTTTTTCCCAATAATCGAGGACTCCGTGAACTTTAAGTGTGCCATCGGGTTTGCAATTGACAAGCATCACAAGGTTTTCAACGAAGGCACGCTGGGATTGGTAAAGGTACTCGAGTGTATGCTCACGTTTGAAGATGGCAATTTTAGTTTCGATCTCTTCTGCTGTAAGACCTTGTCGGATCAGTTCTTTCCTGTAAATATCGGTTTCCAAATCCAAGCGCTCAAAAGGCTTCAGAAAGATAACGGCCTTTGCGCCTCCTTCAGGGATATCTTTGTTTTTGAGTTGCTGCGTCCATGCCAGGTTGTAGCATTCGGTGAAAACGTTATTCCGTTCGAAGGTCATGCGTTCCTTTTGCTCGATGAATATCGTGCGAAGGCCTCCTCTTGCCAGGTCCTTAAACCGGATATGGAAGCCAAAAAAATGCAGTCCTTTAATGAAGAAGATCGCAAAAGGAAGCTCAGGAAATTTTTTAGAACGATCAAATGGAAGCTCATCCATGTAACGAGGGTCTAGCCGGAAGCTTAGTGCGGTAAAATTCATCCGGTATGCATTTGTCTTCAGCGTGTACTGGATCATGTTCATAGCTGTGCGTAAAATGTTTTTACGCCTTAGATCGTACTCTTCCTGCCCTGTATCAAGCTCATCCACAGATTTCATGAAATCGTTCCTTACACTTGTGTAAAGATCAATATCATGTAGGCTTGGATGAAATTTCCATTTGAATGCTTCTGAAAGCTTGATTGTGAGTTCAGGATGGCGACAAAGCCCTTCGGTGACGTTCTCAATGGTGTATAAGTTAGGGTCAATATGAACAAGCGCTTGATGCACAAATGTTTGCATTGCTCTTAGTACATTCGCAAAGTTCCCTGTAATCAAACCTTTGGAAACAAGCAGTTCGTCGAAAAGATCAAAGCTTGCAAAATACTTGGTCGTGATCAGCTCTCTCAAAAATTCAGGGATGTCTGCATTGTTTTCTACGCCATTTCCATCCCGGCCATGCAGGTCAAGTACCATAATAAGCGTGCTGGACTGACTGAAAGGGTTGACGTAGGTCGCATCTACCCTGCGGATCACAAGTTTATGGCGATATATTGTTCTAGCTAAGCGGTATAGGAAATGATGTTTCGGCGTGTTCTTCCATGCCAGAACGATCTGCATAGAAGGTTCATTATTTTCTTTCCAGTCGAGGTTCCATCTTACCTCATATTGGCAGCTGTCCCTTGTTCGCGCTCTGAAATACATGGATAGCGCCATGACTATATTTTCTGGGGATAGAGCATTGAGAAAACGTCCCCCAAGGCCATCTAAAAGATTATTAAATTCTTCAGTAAGAAGTTTGGGATTCTCTTTTAATGCGACTGCCCGGACTTGTTCTTTGACTTCGAGGGAAGGGGCTTTTTCAAGTGCGTCCTCCATGTCTGTAAAAATGATCGTCACAATCCGTAAGCATTGCTCCGTTTCAGAAAAAGGCGGGGGTGATTTAGAGACAAACGTCTGGTAATTTTTAATCCCATGTAGCGAATAGTTTTGCAGGATCTTCAAGTCTGCATCGGGCAGGTCTAATGATAAGACAATTGCAGCTCCTTTGAGGTGGATGACAGAGTAGCAATCCTGCAATTGGAAGCCCATTAAGCTATGGGTGACCAGGATCAGCTTGCCTTCAGGAATTTCCTTAAAAAACTCCGCTGGCATTTCTCTTTCAAGCCATAGGTAGCATTGCTCAAACCTTTGGCTTTCTTCCTCAATTGCTTGCGCAAGAATATGGGGGTTGGTCTGCATGCCTTCATCCTGTCAAACCCATTCTAAAAAAACAAGTGTATAGTTCTAAAAGGCGGTGATCTTCCTTGTTTTGAAACACATCGGTATGTTTTATCAGACATAAAAAATAATTGACACGATTTGTTGGTTGTCATAGTGTGACAATAAATCTTTAAATTAAGGCTATTCAAAATGTTAGAAAAATTAATGAGTCTTGCGGTGTTCATTTCGTTATTTTCTATCAATGCTGCCAATGCTGAAGAGTGGTCCTATTCAGAAAATTTATGTTGTGATACTGGCTGTGTGCCAAATCACCATTTGACGTTCAGTGGAGATTTTTTGTATTGGAGAGTCCTACAGAATGGTTTGGATGATTGCTTTTGCGGCAAAGGAACCAAAGACCAGTGGAACCCAGGTTACCGTGTAGGTTTAGAAATTTCTCCTTTATGTGAAGGTGTGGACATTGGAGCATATTGGACGCATTTCAAAAATAATTCTAAACGAAATAACAGCGATGATGATATCGATGGTTTCTCTCACTGGAAATTAGATTACGACACAATTGATCTTCTATTAGGTTACAAGGTCAATAAAGACGATTACGATTATACACCTTATTGTGGTCTAAGAGGTGTTATGATAGATGGCAAATTAAATGCGTTATTTGCCAATTGCACATGCGAAAGTGTTATCAGCGATAGCATAACAGAACAGCATCACAAAGAAAAATTTTGGGCGCTCGGTCCAAAAATTGGAGTGAAGGGCGATTACAACCTTGGCTGTAATTTTGGCCTTTATGCTGATTTTGCGGTCGGAATTCTTTATGGAAGATTTAAGCTTGAAGCAAATGATTTTCAACTTATCCCTGATCCGACAGATAGTGGGGCCACTTGCGTCCATCGTCATGTTGATGCTTGTCAGGCTGTAATTGATGCGGCAGTAGGGATTCAGTGGAAATATAGCTTCTGCGATAGTATGGAAGCTATCGTGAAGCTTGGATTAGAACATCATCGTTACTTTAACCAAACACACCTTGGTGGGTATGGTGATCTATGCTTTGATGGCGCCACAGTTTCTGTCGGTCTTCAATTCTAAAGTAACTTTATGCTAGGCGGTCGCATTTGCGGCGGCTTAGCATAAGCAATAAATTCTGATTGCAAATAATTTATTTTAAAGCTACACCTCTATTTTCAATTTGAAAGCAATTTAACCAAAAACCGGCTGGCACATGTATTACAAGTGCAGCCCTGAATGAAAAGGTCATTATGCGGTATTCTTTAAGTTTGTATATTTTGTTATCTCTTGGTTATTTTAATCAAGCTACTGCTGAAAATAGAGATTTTTCGGCACTTTCATCGATCGAGAAAACTGATTTCTCCAATTTTCATCTGTTGGATAGAACGATCGTTATAACTTCACAAGAACTTTCAGAAAATCACATTTCCGATCATAAGGAAATGAAGAAGATGCCCCTTCAAACAGTTTTAAATCAGGGTCTTTTATCCGTTGTTTGGGAAGATGAAGCTGAAACCTATCTCATCGTCGACTCTTATGAATATGATGCAGATATGCTGCTCGGACAGGACTTAAGCGAGATCCTTGAAAATAATTTGAATATAATTGGCGGTGCGTGCCCTCATCCTAGAAGAGGTCCAGCTGGCGCAACTGGTGCAACAGGAGTGAGAGGTCCAACAGGTGCGACAGGAACGGCAGGAGTTCCAGGGGTGACAGGGGCTACTGGTGAAACAGGAGTGACGGGCGCAACGGGGGGAGCAGGTGCAACTGGCGCAACCGGAGGCACGGGAGCAACAGGGACAACAGGAGCTACGGGAGCTACCGGGGTTACAGGAGCTACAGGAACGGGGGGTGCCGGAGCTGTCGGTCCAACCGGTGCAACCGGTGCAACTGGCGCAACAGGGGCTACCGGAACCTCAGCGCCTAATGCTTGGAACCTAACTGGTAATGCAGGAACAAATGCGGTAACTAATTTTGTCGGAACGACCGATAACACAGCCTTTAGCATTGTAACCAACTCCGCTGGAACAGCGAGAAGAACACGGTTTACTGTTGGCGGCCAAATTGAAACATTAAACACCCTCCAGGGCGTATTTTTGGGAGAGGCCGCCGGACTTGTCACAACAGGTTTGAACAATACATTCCTTGGTTACCATGCGGGCCAGTTGAATACTACAGGAACAGGAAATACGGCTGTCGGCTCTTTATCTCTAAGAACAAACACGACCGGAACTAATAGTACGGCTGTTGGATTTAGATCTCTTGAACTTAGTACAGGTATTAACAATACCGCCGTCGGAAGTCTTTCTTTAGCTCTGAACACAAGCGGAACAGGAAATACGGCTGTCGGAGCTGTTGCACTTCAAAGCAATACTACAGGTATAAATAATACAGCTTGTGGACAAGGCGCTCTTAGCACCAATACGACAGGTTCAAATAATACCGCTTGCGGATTTGGAGCTGATGTTTCTGCAATCAACCTGACCAATGCGACTGCCCTTGGGAACGGAGCAATTGTCGATGCATCCAACAAGGTGCGTATCGGTAACATAACCGTTGGGGTCATTGAAGGCGCGGTAGCCTTTACGTTTCCTTCTGATGGACGCTTTAAAGTGGATGTGACTGAAAATGTTCCAGGATTGACATTTATTACGAAATTGCGTCCGATCACCTACCATCTGGATATGGACCGATTGGCAGCCATTACCGGTACTCCTGAAAGTGTTCGATCCCTTGAAGGAGAAAGAGCGCAAGCAAGCATTTTGAAAACAGGCTTTATCGCTCAGGAAGTAGAACTTGCAGCAACAGAAATCAGCTATGATTTTGACGGTGTGAACAAACCGGCAAGCGAGACAGGTTACTATGGACTTGCTTATTCCAGTTTTGTCGTGCCCTTGGTGCAGGCTGTCCAGGAACAACAAGCGATACTAGATTCGCTGAATACAACTGCAACAGAGCAGCAGGATATGATTAATCAATTATTGAATGCTGTGCAACTGCAGCAAGCACAGATTGATGCGTTAAACAATCCGGTTTAAGACAGAATTTAATATTAAAAGGTGATTATGCGATATTTTGATAGATTAAACTTATGTTCATTCCTATTAGCCGGTATTTGTTATTTTAGCCAGGTTATGGGAGAAACTGGATTGCCAAAGGAAATCGGGAATTATTCTGATTTTCCTCTGTTGAACAGAACGATCGTTAACTCCAATGAGCATTTTGCAAAGAATGCTCTGCATCCTGAAGAAATGAAAAATAAACCGGTCAATTCCATTTTAACTAATGGTCTTTTATCGGTTGTTTGGGAAAATGAAGGAGAAACCCATCTTGTCATCGATTCCTATGAATATGACGCCGAGGCACTTTCTCAGCAAGATTCAGACGAGGTTCTTAAAACTAATCTTGAAAGCATTAGAAGCAGTTTAAGCTTGTATCGAGAACAGATTAGCTTTCCAGTAGCAGGTGCGTGTCTGAAAAGAGGGCCTGCAGGACCGACCGGTGCAACAGGAACGCCGGGCCCCACCGGACCTATTGGTTCAGATGGAGTGACAGGTGCAACGGGGGCTACTGGGCCTAGCGGTGCTACAGGTGCCACAGGCGCAACAGGTGCAACAGGTGCCACAGGTTCAACTGGTGCCACAGGTGCAACAGGTGCCACAGGCGCAACAGGAGTGACTGGCACTACAGGAGCACCCGGAGGTACAGGCATTGGTGGGACAGGTCCGACAGGCGCAACAGGAGCGACAGGAACGAACGGGGTTGCAGCTACTCCAAGCTGGAACCTTGTTGGAAACGCTGGAACGAATGCTGTTACAAACTTTCTTGGTACAACGGATAACGTTGCAGTACATGTCGTAACCAATAACTTTACAGCTGGTGGAACACGGTTTACAGTGGGCGGCCAAATTGAGATTTTAGGAACTGTTCGCAATGTATATTTGGGTGAAGGTGCCGGACTTGCCAATACGCTTGGAGTAGGTGTGGACGATGTCTATATCGGCTATCAATCGAGCTCAACAGCCACAACCCAAGCGGGTAATACTACGGTGGGTTCAACGACTCTTACAGGACTTAATGGTGTCTCAAACACCACAGTTGTCGGATTCGCAGCTTCGCCAAATGTGTTATTCGGAAGTAGTACGGCGGTCGGACATGCGGCTGGTAACGTTTCCACACTTAACGCTGATACAGCTGTAGGGGTTCTAGCAATGACTAATATCCCTGATGGTAATTCTTCTGTTGGCTTCGGGTTTCAAGCTCTTGTAGGTTCTAGTGGTCAATCCCGTACGGTTATTGGTACTATTGGAAATACTGCGGGAGACAATAGTACTGCAATAGGTTTCGGGGCAGGTATTACTGGGGCCAATAGTATCCGGATTGGAAACGCAGGCGTTACAGTCATTGAAGGCCAAGTGGCGTATACCTTCCCTTCTGACGGGCGTTTCAAAGTCGATGTGACAGAAAATGTCCCAGGACTTTCTTTCATCACAAAACTACGCCCTGTCACTTATCGTTTGGATATGGACCAGATGGCGGCTATTATGGGTATTCCGGAAAGTGCACGATCACCGGAATCTGAAAGTGCACAAGCGCTTATTGTCAAAACAGGCTTTATCGCTCAAGAGGTAGAGCTTGCAGCAAGTGAAGTGGCCTATGATTTTGACGGAATCAGGAAACCGAGAGATGAAAATGGATATTATGGACTTGCTTATTCAAGTATTGTAGTTCCGCTTGTGAAAGCTATTCAAGAACAACAGGAAGCGATCCAAACGTTGACCGATGCAGCACAGCAAAGGCAAGAGAAGATCAATACCCTGATCAGTACCCTTCAACAGCAGCAAGCCATCCTTAACTCTCGATGATGTCCAAGGCACGAACATTTAAGAAATGTTCGTGCCTCTCAAGTTTGTCGGTTTATATAATAACAGACGAGCATGATTTGCAAAGCCAGAAAAGCCTAATTTCGTTAATTATTTTATCTGAACGTTTGTTTTTTCAATTAAAACCGCCAAACTTGAGGGATGCCCGTCTTAAAGACGGGCATCCGTGCATTGAGAGCCGCCGAATGGCTGCCCGGAGATCTTATGCAGCCGCGCAGGCTGCGTAACATGAATGAGTTAGTTCGGGTAGAATTTGGAGTTGTCGGAGGCCATTTTTTCAAGGAGCTTGGAGGGGGTAAAGCGCATGCCATGGGTAGCTTCAAGGGCTCTAAGCTTGTCTACGACATTGCGGACGCCGACTTTATCGGCATAACGTAGGAGACCACCTTGGAAGGGAGGGAATCCGATCCCGAGAATGAGCGCCATATCTAGGTAGTCCGGGCGATCGATGATCTTTTCTTCAAGACAACGGGAGGCCTCATTGACCATAACATAGATGAAGCGAGGAATGATGTCTGCTTCCGGCAAGTTGCTGGATTTTCTGCCAACGGACTGGATCAGAGCTTCAGCCTCAGGATTTATTGTTGCTGAATCGCCTTTATAGAGATAAAAGCCTTTGCCACATTTTTTACCAAGAAGGCCCTTATCGACCATGAGTTTTAAGATTTTGGCCGGATGCATTCTTTCGCCGTAGCCTTTTTCGAGGACATCGGCCACTTTGTAGGTCACGTCATTCCCAACCTCATCAGCAAGGGTGAGCGGCCCAAGAGGCATCCCAAATTCATTAGAGGCTTTATTTAAAGATTCCACGGAGTAACCTTCTTCCAGCATCAGCATCATCTCATTGGCACCGGCAAGAAAAATGCGGTTCACAAGAAATCCTGGGCAATCTCCGACTTTGATAGGAGTTTTGCCCACTTTGCGGCAGAAGTCCATAATGGTCGCAATGGTTTCATTGGAGGTATGCTTGCCTGCAATCACCTCTACGAGGGGCATTTTGGGAACCGGATTGAAAAAGTGCATACCAATAAAACGTTCCGGATGCTTGATCGATTGGGCCATCAAGTCAATGCTGAGCGAGGAGGTGTTGGAGGCGATGATCGTTTTGTCGCTGACATTCGCTTCGAGCTCCTGGAAGATTTTCTTTTTGAGGTCGAGATTTTCTGTAGCAGCTTCGACGACGAGGTCCGCATGCTCAAAACCGGAATAATCGGTTGTTCCACTCACTAGCTGAAATATGCGGTCAGCTTTGCTTGGAGTGATCTTTTTAATTTTTAACCCTTTCTTGATCTGGGCATAAATTGTTCCAAGTCCTTTTCCAACAAAGTCCCATGAAATATCTTTAAGGCGGACAAAAACTCCATCATTTGCAAGAAGCCAAGCGATCCCAGCGCCCATGGTTCCGGCTCCAAGAACAGCTGCAGAGCTGATTTTATGTGTTTTGGTCCCTTCCGGAGCCCCTGTTTCTTTTTTCAAGGCTTCAGATGTGAAAAAGATAGAGATCAGATTGGGTGCTTGTATGAAACCTTGCGGAATATTATTCATAAATGTGTCGGCTTAAATCTGCAAACCTTTTTCATGAGGAAGACCATAGGACTTTTTGATCACTTTCAACGCAATTTCCGGTGCTGGATAGCGGCCTTTTGTTTTAGCAAGAAGTTGCTTTTCCGACTGTCTAAAAACGAGGGCACGTCCGAGAGGGTTATTATCTAATAGCTTTTGAAAAAGAGGCTTTTCATCTCGCTTATTGAGTATTTTCTTTTTTCCTTCTTTTGTTAGGACATCTGCAACGAAGTCCCGGACTTTATCTTCCATGAATTCATAAGGGATCAACGCATCGGCTAAATGAAGCTTCCAGGCTTTGTAGGCAGGGATTACTTTGCCGGCAAGGATCATATTCAGGCTTTCAGATAGTCCGATCAATCGTGGAAGTCTTTGTGTTCCGCCCCATCCCGGATAGATGCCAAGATTGACTTCTGGCAGGCCGATCACCGTTTTGGGATTATCTGTAACGACACGATAAGTACAGCTTAACGCATATTCACATCCGCCACCAAGGCAAGCTCCATTGATCACGGCAACTGTTGGAAAGGGTAAATTCTGAAGTTTATTAAAGACTCTTTGGCCATTTTGGATGATCGGTTTGACGAGTGCCGGATCTTTGAAGGCCGGTTCAAAGCTATGGAGATCGGCTCCTGCGACAAAGACGTCTTTTCCGCTTGTGAGCTTTAAGAGTTTAATAGAACTGTTTTTAGCCGCTGCATCAAGCGCTTCTTCCAGATCCTTTAAAACAGAAATAGTGAACTTATTTACTTTTTCGTTGGGTAGATCGAATTTCAGCTCGCCAATGCCCTCAGGAGATACTGTTAGTGTGAATGCGCTCATTATTCAACCTCCAATAAGCAAGCTTGTCCTTGGCCGCCGCCAACGCATAGCGTTGCAAGTCCTCGTTTTTTATTTTGTCTCTTTAGTTCATTGAGCAACGTGATGATCAGCTTCGCACCGCTTGCTCCGAGTGGATGGCCCATAGCAATGGCCCCACCATTGACATTCAATATGTTAGGATCGATTTTTCCAATGGCTTTGTCCATTCCGAGATATTTCTTCGCAAACTCATCGGATTCAAAGGCTTTCATCACAGCTAAAACTTGAGCCGCAAAAGCTTCGTTGATTTCAATCAGATCGATATCAGATAGTTTTGTTCCGGTCTCTTTAAATAGTTTGGCTGTTGCGTAAACAGGCCCAAGGCCCATGCGGCTGGGATCAAGGCCGGCTTCGGCATAGCCTGTCAGGTAGCCAAGAGGTTTTAGTCCAAGGGATTTGGCTTTTTCTTCTGTCATAAGGAACATGACAGCGGCTCCGTCTGTCACTTGGCTTGAGTTGCCGGCAGTGACCGTGCCATTGACTTTTTCAAATGCGGGGCGCAGTTTATTCAGCCCTTCAATTGTAGTGCTTTCACGTGGTCCATCATCCACTTCTTGATAGCGGATATAGTCTCTTGGTAGAGGAACAGGAACGATTTGATCTTTGAATCGTCCTTCTTTAATCGCACGGATTGCATTCATTTGACTGTTCAATGCAAAAAGATCTTGTTCTTCTCTTGAAATTTTAAATTCACGGGAGAGTTTTTCTGCTGTTTGTCCCATGGAAAGTCCACAGAGAGGGTCTGATATTTCCGGAATTTGCGGTTTTAAAAGAGAGGGACGAAATTGGAGCATGGCCATAAATTTCTCTTTAAATCCCCGTGATTTGTTCAATTTTAAAAGAAAGTCGCGCATTTTATCTGAGAACATGACCGGAAAGTGGCTCATCGATTCTACTCCGCCAGCCAAGATAATATCTGCTTGTTCCAGGTGGATTTTATTGGCGGCCGAAGTAACAGCTTCCATGCCTGATGCGCAGTTGCGATTGACGGTGTAAGATGGGATCGATTCCGGCAGACCGGCTTTTACCGCGATCACTCGTGCAATGTTGGTCGCATGGGGAGGTTGCAGAACGTTTCCTAAGATGACCTCATCAATGAGGGTTGGATCGAAATTGGCTCTTGTAAACAGTTCTTTAACAGCATAAGCCCCTAGATCATCGGCATTCATATCTTTTAACAGGCCGCTTGCTTTGCAAAATGGAGTCCGTAGTCCACCGACGATGGCGATTCTTTTTTTCATTCTTGGTTTCCTTCTCTGTACATAGAATCAATTAAGTCTTTATATTTGCTTTCTACCCGATCCCGTTTTACCTTCATAGAAGGTGTCAATTCTCCTTCTTCAATGGAAAGAGAGTGGGGAATAAAGCGATAGGTCTTAATCTGTTCCCATTCATTGAGAGAGCGATTGAGCTTTTCAAGCACTTGTTTCATTTTAGTTTTGATGAAGGGGGAATTCAAAAACTCATCATCGGATAACTTTCCAAGTCCATTTTTCTCTTTGATAAGCTTGAGGGCATCAAAATCAGGAACGATCAGGCATGAGGCAAATTTTCTGTTCTCCGCTACGACCACGGCAGTTTCAATAAAAGATTCTTTTGTAAGGGCCTGTTCAATTGGCACAGGAGCGATCCATTCGCCTGTTGAAGACTTATAGAGCTCTTTCAGTCTTCCGATGATTGTGACATGACCTTCTGAGTCTATGCTTCCCTTATCTCCTGTATGAAGCCATTTGTCCGGATCGATCGCCTGAGCGGTTTTTTCAGGGTTTTTATAATATTCCCGCATCATCATTTCGCCTTTTACGAGCAGTTCTCCATCGGGCCCAAGCTTCACTTGCATGCCTTCGATGGTATTGCCAACTGAGACGATTTTGATATTGCCGGGACGGTTCACGCAAATCGGGCAGGATTCTGTTAATCCCCATCCTTCATAAATGGGGAAACCGGCTTCAAGAAAGAAATGATATAGGGATGGGCTGAGAGGGGCTCCTCCACAGAATACCACTCTTAACTTGCCACCGAGGGCATTTCTTAAATTGTGATAGACGAGTTTGTCCATCAAGGGGGAGAATATTGTTTTTAAAAGACCGGACTCTTGATTAGCGAGGGAAAAGGCAAATTTGCCTATTGCTTTTTTGATTGGAGAGGATGCATCGACTTTGGCATTCATTTTCGCATACATTTTTTCAAGCAGACGAGGAACAACGACCATAACAGTTGGCTTCACTTCCTGGCAGGCAGCCCCAAGGTTTTTGACATCATTGAAGTAATAGCAGGAGATGCCCCAGCTTGTCATAATTAGGTTTAAGACCCGCGCAAACACATGCGCTACAGGTAGAAAATTCAAATAGGAATCATTTTTCGAGTCCCAGCTGAAAATAGGGGTGTGAAGCAGGCTTGTGAGGGAATGATGGGTATGAAGAGCCCCTTTTGGAAA
>CAZOAX010000012.1:0-16808 GCA_964577735.1 uncultured bacterium | reverse complement strand
CGTTCCTTTTTCCGAGCGACTGCAGGTTTTTTACATAATCGCCAAATAGAGGCTTGGCCTCTATTCCTGCTTTAAGCTGCTTGAGATTATCATTTAATGCCTGATATGCATGTCGATCATTTTCAATAAAGGTCGCCGTTTTTGCCCCTCGGCTTAAGGCTTCGATCCCAATCGCCCCAGTCCCCGCAAAAATATCCAAAAAGTCAGCCCCTTGAATTTCCTCCTGCAAAATATTAAATAAGGACTCACGAAGGCGTGAGGAGGTCGGGCGTGTGTTGTCCCCTTTTGGAGATTTTAGTTTCTGTTTGTAGTACTTTCCAGCAATAATATACATATTAGTCCTCTTGGGCAGCAATTTGAATTTGTAGAATTTTCCATTTTCCGTTCTCGGCAATGAGGTCATATTTTAAATCATAAATTGTGCCGTTTAAGGCTGTGATCAGAACTTCATAAGTGCCTATATTATTATTAAAGGTCAACTTTTTATAGTCCACTTGGGCACTTTCAGAAAACACAGGAAAGTCTTTCACGAACTCAGCAAATTCTTTAAAAGATGTGGATTCACGAAATGCCTCTGCCGTATAGTCTCGGTAAGCTTTTTCGATATTTTTTTCCTTCAGGTTTTCTATATGATTTTTCACGGGCGATAGGAAAATCGATCCATCAAAATCAGGTGCATTTTCATCTACATTCACCGTCTCTATCTTTTGGATTTTCCAGCCCATATCCTGCTTTTGCAGGGTATAGAGAAATTTAAGTTCATTTGAATCGGCTATTATTTTTGCATTCACCTTGCCTGGACCGGAACGTTCTAATTTAGACGTAAAAGGATTTGCCAAAATAGGAAAATTGGATATGAACTTTTTAAAAGCCTCAAGAGAAGTTGCATTTTGGAAATCTTTGGATGTAAAGGCATAATACGCTTCTGTAAGTCGCTTTTCTTCTATTGCATTTAGCTGATGTTCGACTAAAATCTCCTCATCGCTTTGGCTTCCAGATGAAAAATAATAAATAAAAAGCATTCCTCCTAAAAGAGCTGCCATCACTGCCATTCCGAATTTCTTATTCACATCAACTCCTTTGTCCATAAATGCATAGCAGCTCATCTGCTTTACTATATTGCGCTTTTTTCAACTCCTCAAACTCCTTTAGACCACGCGCGTTCTCCCCTCTTCTAAAGTAGAGCATCCCAAGATTAAACCTGGTTTCGTGATCTTGGGGCCTTAATGCTAAAATGGATTCGTAGGCTTCTTTTTCTTCATTGGGCATTTTAAGATCCCTATAGCTATAAGCAAGTTGCATATATATCCAGGGATCGTTAGGAGCATAATCTTTCAAAATTTTGAATTCCTCTACAGCATTTTTAGCAGCTTCCAGAAATAGCTGCTGCATATCTTCTCCATATTTTTGCTCAGGAACCCATCTATCATTTTCAGTATTCACATAAAGACCTGAAAGCATCACATAGGCAT
This sequence comes from uncultured bacterium, assembly GCA_964577735.1. Lineage (GTDB taxonomy): Bacteria > Chlamydiota > Chlamydiia > Chlamydiales > Parachlamydiaceae > CAZOAX01. The sequence goes on along the minus strand of CAZOAX010000012.1, from coordinate 15,336 downwards.
TTGCTAAAAGGGCATGCACATCTGGATTGGTAGGTTCTTTTCGCACAAGCTTGATATGCTCTTTTACCGCTCTATCCAAGAGTAGCTCTCTCATTTGGTGGACGTCATGCCAATGCATCCATGCACTCAAGCGCTCAAGCAGCGGCGCTAAAAATTTTAAAAATTTTGGAGGGGCATAGTATTTATATTCTCTTTGATAAAGCCTATGGGCGATCCGTGTACAAATTTTAGCGGTTTCTATCTCTTTAGAACTGTTTTTGGCCATCTGTTCTTGATTTGCCATTAAGAAGTTATCCAAAAGAGACTCAAAATAGGTTAGTTTTTGGGACTCACGGTATTGCTTTAAAATGAAATAACTGAAAACGGTAAGGAAAAATACCGCTATAATGATCGCTAAGAATGCACTTTTTAAAAAGAATGGAAGAAATAGAGCAAAAAGGACACATTCGATAATAAATGCTGTGATAAATATTCCATTTAAACGGACAAATGAGCGGATTTTCCGGTCAAATGAACGGATAAATTGCTCTTCTAGACCGATTTCAGGATCGTTTTTTTCATAGGGATTGAAAATCACATTCATCTGTTTTTCCACTTCTAGAGGTGCTGAAAAAAAAGTCTTTTAGGAAACGGACTCTGAAGTTTTAATAGAAAATTCCTTTCCGAGTTCTTCCTGGTAAAATACAAGTAATCCTGAAAAAACAATACAAAAAGAAACATAAAAAGGCCAATTGACAACTTCACCGAGGAACAACCAGCCAAATACCGCAGTAAACAGCGGGGTGGTCAATCCGGCAAATGACATAAATGTAGCCGAGAATTTTTTTAATAAATGACCATATAAATTATAACAAATGAGATTGGAGACAAGAATTAGAAGCAAAGCGCAATAGATAAAAGGCTCATATTGGGTCACCGGAATCGGGTTCCAGTCTTCCACAAGACCTGAATGAACAAGAGCAAAAATACCCCCGACCACCATGCTTATTCCATTTGCCATTGGAGGTTCATAGCCACTGTTGACCACTTGCTTAAGCAAAATCCACCCGTATACACTGCAAATAACTGCCAGCATAACAGAAAGTTCCGCCCACGAAAACACCCACAAATGGCCAGTTTGCTCTTCTGCACTTGTCTCTGATAACAAAATCGGAATAAAACCCACCATGCCCACCATAAATCCGACCCATTTTTTAGGGGTCATCTTCTCATTCAGCACAAAATAGGAAAGAATAGCGGAAATGAAGGGGGACAGACTATAAATGAAGCATGTTTTGAATGAAGTCAGGTATTTTAAACCCCAAAACTCAAAGACATTCGTCAGATATATGGCAAAAATGGAGAGCAACACCAATTTTCCAATATCTTTAGTTTTAAAATTAAACTGTTTGTTTTTAAAAATATATTGATAGCCGAGGAGGAGAATTCCTGCAAATAGCATCCTGCTTCCCACTAGGAAAAACGGCTGAGAAAACTCAAGTGCCGTCTTAGAAGTAGTAAAAACACTAGCAAATAGGGCATAAAGTAATATTACTAAAAACATATAAAGAGATTATATAGAGTTAGATGATTTCAAAAAAGTATTTTTTGATTAAAAATGGATAATCTTATATATTCACGAATGTTTAGAGGGACAGCCAATTATGCATAAAATCAAGATTCTATTGATCGAAGATGAAGAAGACATTGCAGCCCTGATCAAGCTTCAAGCGGAATTATCCGGATATAAAGTGCTTGTGGAAACAGATGGTCTCAATGGGCTTAGGGCCATCGAAAGAGAAACCCCGGAAATCATTATTCTCGACATCATGCTTCCAGGTATGAACGGCCTTGATGTTTGTCGAAAAGTCAAAAATATGCCCGAGCTAAAACATATTCCGATCATCCTAATTTCTGCCAAAAGCGAAGAGCTCGATGTTGTCCTTGGTCTGGAACTAGGAGCCGATGACTATGTCACTAAACCATTCTCTCCAAAAGTCCTCTTTTCAAGAGTTAAAGCCGTCTTAAGACGGAGACAAGAAGGTGAGGCTCCCCAAACTCAAACATTAAGCTTTGGCGTATTTGTCATGGACCTGGATCGCCATGCCGTCAAGAAAAGAGACAAAAATATCCCCCTGACCCTCTCAGAATTTGGCATTTTAAAGCGCCTGGTCGCCACAAGAGGGAAAGTTCTGACAAGAAACCAACTCCTTGACAATCTACAAAACGACGATGCATTTGTTGTCGACCGCAATATCGACGTGCACATCGCCGCCCTGAGAAAAAAACTAGGTCCCGGTTTTGACTACATCGAGACCGTCCGCGGTGTCGGCTATCGCTTCAAAACCGACGAAGACTAAAACTTTTTATTATTCAACACGAAGACACGAAGGCACAAAGAGAGCATGTTTTCATGATGCTTTCTTTGTGTCTTCGTGTCTTCGTGTTGAATTTTTTATTCTTTTAGGCGGATGAAGTAGCGCTTTTCATTTGCGAGCTGTACTTTTCCCTTTTCTTTACCGAAACGGCGGACATGTTTTGTTTGGGTCACCACCACTTCCCCTTCTTTGAAACGTCTTGCTTTGCTGTGGTAAAGGGCAAGCTGCATGGCTTTTTCAAGAGTGCCGGAGTCGATTGTTTGATTGGATTCCGGATGAATCACGACATGAGAGCCGGGATATTCGGCCACATGCAACCAAGGGTCATTCCCATTGGCATACCGGAAGGTCAGCTGATCGTTCATGGCAGCTGTTTTCCCCACCCAAATGCGAATGCCGGTATCTGAGAGGTATTCGATGTAAGGCTTGGACGGGACTTTTTCTCCTTTTTTCGGCTTTTCTTGAGGTTTTGGCAGAGGATATTGTTCTTTTAGAACTGTGAGCTCCTCTTCTGTTTGCACGCTTTCAAGCGCATTTAAGGTTAGCTTTGCAGCTTCCAGCGCTTTTTCATTACGTTCAACTTCATTTTGGGCATAGGGAAGCCCTTTTTTAAGCTTTTGGGCCTTTTTGAAGCGCTTTGCAATGTCTTCATGGGGTTTAAGTTTGGGATCAAGAGTGAGGGTGACGGGTGTATTATTTAGCCAATCTTCTGCAGCAAGTGTTGTATCGCCTTTTTTTATTTTATAGATATTAGCTTGCATGAGTTCTGCGGCATGATAAAGACTCTCCCATTCATTACACGCTGTCATTTGATTCTGCGCACGAAGAAGAGCTTTTTTCAAAGTTCGGATACGCCGTTTCAAAGTACTTTTCAAACGAACTTGCTCGGACGTAAAGTCAATATTTTGATTTTCCACTTGTCCACTCTCTAAAGATTGCGCTATACATATAGACTAATGATAATTTATTTGAGGTTAAATATGCAGCCTACACAAAAATCTACCAAAGAAGCTCAGCAATTAACGGTGCAAAAACCATTGATCCCAAGTGTTACTTTAGACCCCTTTTCAACTGCTGCAATATTTACTCTTTACAATGCAATGTATGAGAAAGACCGAATTGGAATTGCTGATAATGCAGTATTTCATCAACCCTATGATGAAGAAAGGACATACATCCTTCCAATTGTAGGGGAAGTCAATACGCAGAAACTTTCCAGAAATTGGTATGTAAACAGTAGAGATGATGCCTGTGATTTTGCTATTGCCATTATTGAATCAATCTTCGCTTATCTAAAATATGATTCCTATAAAAAAATGCTACCAGAGTTGAAGAAAGGCGTGATCCGTTATATGAACTCTTATGGAAAAGTAACCGATAATGCAACCACCACATTCCAACTCATTTTAGATCGCGTTCAGGAAGCTATTGAATGGGATGGAAAAGGAGTATTTCAAACTAAGCTAGAGCAAAAGCTCCCCCCCGAACTAAATCAAAAACAAGATAAATACTATAATTACTGGAGTGAAGCAGAAGTTAATCATGTTGTTTCCGGCATTTTTTTAGGGATATATAAATTCAGTTCTACCATTCCATGCGAGGCGGAACTCGAATCTACAAAAAAATATCTTGAGATAAAGCAGAAGGAAATTAATCCAGTTTTAACAGAAAAATATAAAATGCTTCACAACACCAAATAGATGGCCACCGAATTAAGAGGATATCTCTATCGGGATTCAGAGGGGAATGTGGTCCTGGCGGATGTGCCGAACTTAAAGTCCTGCTGTCTTGGAAATGTTTCCAAGGTTTATGTATCCGGTAGCTTTCCTGAAAAGCTGCCGGCTCAAATGTCAACCGTGAAGGGAACCTTGGAAGGTGAAAGGCTTGTTGATGCTGAACTTGTCTCAACAGCTGGCACCGAAGGCATATGGATATTCGGGATTCTTTTGGTCTGTATTATTGGATACTTTTTAGTGAAACGTCGTGGATAGGGGCTGCCAAAAACCGCTCTCCAAGGCGTTTGAACTTCTCTGGATTATCAGAAACAAAATAGCGTGAAGGGTGAATAAGAGCTGAAGAGGCACTTAAGTTCTGTTCATTAAGTATTTTTTCGACTTTTTCTGCACAGGTGGTCGCGGAATCTAAAATTTGGATATCAGGGCCGACTTCTTCCTGTATAAGCTCTTTTAAAAGAGGATAATGGGTGCAACCAAGCAGGATCGTGTCCACAGGATGCTCTTTAAGGGGCTTTAAATAGTCTTTTAAGATCAATCGAGTGGCTGGGTGATCGTCCATACCCTCTTCAACTAAAGGGGCGAGCAAAGGACACTCTAGAGGCAAAACAAAAGCGTTTGGGTCAAGCTTATTGAAGTGATTTTGATAGGCCTGGGAACGGATCGTTCCTTTTGTAGCAAGAACGGCTATACGCCCAGTCTTTGAAATACGCAAGGCTTCTTCAGCGCCAGGTTCGATGGAGCCTATTACGGGTATGTTAAAAATGTTTCTCAAGCGCTCAACAGAAACGGCTGAGGCTGTACTACAGGCGATCACTAATAGTTTGATGGAATGCTCCATCAAAAAAATTGAGTTTTCAATGGAATACCTTAAGACCGTCTCAGCACTTTTTTCCCCATAAAACTGCCGACCTGTATCGCCAAAATAAACAATTTTTTCATTGGGAAGTTGATGTTGCACTGCTCGAAGGACTGTCAAGCCCCCTATTCCTGAATCAAACATGCCGATCGGTTGATTATTTTTCATTCGGCAAGCTTCAAGGTTTTTCCAACAACGATTTTGTCAGAACTCAGGTTATTGATCCTCATGATCTCCTTAACTGACACGCCTGTCGCCTTGGCAATTTTATCCAAGCTGTCCCCGTTCTTGATCTTATAGGTCTTTATGCCGGAATCAGCGATAGCAGGCATATCGGATTTAATTTGAAGGGCATCGAGGATTGTTTGTAAAGCTGCGGAAAGATTTTCAATATTTTGGTTTTGAGCTTTAAATCTTAACTCATAATCCAAAAGCGCTTTTTTATAGCCTTGAATGGCAGCCGTGCTTTCATTAGCATGGGTCTTTAATTGCTGAAGATCAGCTGTAAGACCTTTTATCGCATTCTCAAGTGATCCGATCTTTACTTCAAGGGCATTAGAAGAACCTTTTATTTGTTCCTTTTGAGCCGTCGTTGTATCTTGAAGTTGATCTTGCATACTTTCCAGAATCACCTGAAAACTTTCAAGCTTGTGCTCGAGCGTGCGGATCTCAATTTCATGATTACCTACTTGCAGGCGTAGAGAATCAGGAGAGTTTTGCGAGGGGGGATTTACGTAGGCCCCCTCACAGAAAGCCATAAAGCTTGTAAAAAGAAGTATAAACCGTTTCAAGTGAGACCGTTAGCGCTGATAAACTTTGAATTCAGCTCTTCTATTAGCAGCATAAGCTTCTTCATGATGCTCAAAAACGGCCGGTCTTTCTTTTCCATAAGAGATCGTGAAGATCTGGTCAGGATTAACACCACTGTCCAAAAGCTGACTTCTGACACCGTTGCTTCTACGTGATCCTAGAGCTAAGTTATAAGCTTGAGCACCTCTTTCATCACAATGACCTTCTACAAAGATGTAAGTGTTTGGGTGGCTTTTCAAGTAGCTGGCTACGTTTTGCAGGGTCTGGAGATCATTTTGATCTTTGATCAATGTGCTATTGTATTCAAAACGAACAGGTTTAAAGACTCTTGCAAGCTGTGGATTTGTTGCAGGATCAACAAATGAATCTATCCCAGGAATCGTACTACCCGGATCCCCAGGAGTCTCGCGCGGTTGTCTTGCATAATCTGCCATTGCAATTTCATCTGAACATTGAAAATCAGGCAACGGGATAAAGTCTTGACCGCCTGAGTAGCAATCCTGTACAGGGTAGAAATCTTCTTTGCATCGAATCGCACGCGAATCACCATGCTTACCAGCAAGTGAACTGACTCCACGGTTGACGTGACGGCTTGCAGATTTGGTATCTTCCCAAACTTCATCGCCATTTCTCCGGCATCCAGTGACCATTGTAGCAACTGCTAAAACCATTATAAAAGGAAGAAGGAATCGAATTTTGTGCATATAAATTATCCTCTAAAAATAATCGAAATCTTAACAAAATTGATGAGCCAAGTCCACAAGATTAAGTCGGGAAAAGCAGTCATTACTTAACCAACTGATATCTAGGGGGTTATTTCGTCCCCGTACGCGACAGATAAGTCGGTACGGGAATGGGAATGTTTTTATGCTGGGGAGGCTAGAAGCTTATTGAATTTATGATCTGAGTAGGCACCGGTACCCATTTTAGCCATGACCAGAATATAGAGCCCGCCAAGGAGCGCAAAGCCTGCTATTGCCCATGGAGTGAGCACTGTCGCAAATAAAATAGCTGATGCAACAATCCCAATCACCGTAATCACAATTCCAAGAGAATGGCATGCCTGCTTTTCTTTTATACGCGTTTTAAGGCCTTTATATATCTCTTTCACTTTTACAGAAGCATCGACTTCATCTTTTACTTCATTGATCTTGGCAATTACACGCTTAACATCTACGCCTGCTGCACTTTCCAATCGGTAAGCGTGCCGTTCTTTGTTTAATTTTGCGATCAAAGCGTCGACATCCAACTGCTTTGTGTTGCTATCTTTTGCTTTTTTAATTGCTTTCAATACGCACCGATTAGAGTGAATGGCTTTTGCATGGATGGCTATGAATATAGCTGATGCACCAGCAGCAGCCATACCAAGCGGCCCTGCCCACATAACTGCTTCAGGAGCGACAGAACCTACGCTGGCAAGCCCTTCTGTAATGTTGGCAATTCCATCTGCGCCCTCGCTAAGACCGCCAAGTACATTTAAAAAGTTGTCAAATTTGCCTTCTGCCGTTTTTTCTTTGATCATGCCAGCAATACTGCATGCAAGGTCCCACAATCCAAAAGGCATCAAAAAGGCGGCTGTGAATTGAGTCCCGCCAATTCCGGCATGTACATTGTCTGCTATTTCAAAAAAAGGCTGGACAACCCCTTTAATACTTCTAGTTAATCCCCCCAAAGCATGTGCAACACTTGGTATGGCTGGATCAAAGACCCAATCTTTTATTTTGCCTAGGCAAGTTTGCTCTTCTCGAGAGTCAAATCCGCTTGAACTTAAGTGTGAATCACCAATTGAAAACGTCATTATAAATCTCCTATTAGTTCCCATGAAGGGAAGTATTTTTCTCCAGGTCCGCTGCTGATTTTTACCGCATCCGGCTGGTTTAAATTCATTAAGTAAAGTTCTGATTCAGAAGAATCAGAAGTATTGAAAATCAAGTGCAGACTATCAGGTGCCCATGTTGGGTTTTCTTTATTTCTCGGGCCTGTTGTGACCTGTTTTTCCAATCTTGTAGCAAGATCATAAATCCAAATCTGACGAACACCTTTAGTTTGCGCACAAAATGCGATCTTAGATCCATCAGGCGACCAGCAAGGCGCTGTATTTTCTCTATTTACCTTGGTTACTAGCTTAGCCTTGATGTCCTTTAGCGCAACTCCTGGTTCAGGGATATCCATCACATAAATTCTTGGAGAGCCATCCTTATTGGATACAAAGGCAATCTCTTTACCATTCGGGCTAAACGTCGGACTTCCTTGTGTCGCTTTATGGGTAGAATAAATTTGCCTCGGTTTGCCGACCGGCCCTTTTTCTGGATCAAACTCCTGCAAAAATAAATCCGGATTGCCTGTGATATCAGATATGAAGGCAATCTTATCCCGCTGTTTGGATATCGCAGGCAGTAACTGGTTCCCTTTCAATAAACTAAACCTTTGAGGCGGTTCCCCTGAAAGGCTTCCAAAATAGATTTTAGGCTGACCGCTTTTATAAGAAACATAAATGTATGCATTGCTCTTATACCCAGCCTTAGGGGGCACATAGGAAGGACTAATAGCAAATTCATCCTTGGAAGAGATCAACCTGGCATTGGCGCCATCATAATCTGCCTCATATAGTGCTGAGACCCATTTTTTACTGATGTCTTTGCTTTTTAAAGAATATAAAAACCTGGTCGAGGCCACTCCTTCCTTATCAAAAATCGCCTTGAAGATGGAATCTGCCAATTGGTGAATGGTCCGTCTATCCTGGCTGATCTCTCCAGTAAGCAGAAGACCGTCTACAGCTTTGACTCCACCTGAATTAACAACCATGATCCTGGCCCCAAGTTTGCGATCCTTGGCTTTAATTTTTATAATGTAATAAACATTCTCCTTCACCCATCTGGATAGATCCCCAGGATAGTCAAAAAGCGTCGTCCTATCCAGTTCCGACCTTGTTTTAGAAGGCAAAGCAAGGGTTGTCATCCCATTATGAGAAAAATCGAATTTCAGAATTTTTTCCAACTGTTCCAAATACTGAGATGAAAGACCGCTTTCGTCATTCTTTTCAGAAGAAATATAAACAGGCAAAAGCTCAACCCCTGTTCCAAGCTTGACCACCATCTCTTCACTGGCTGTAAGAGCCTGAAAAATGGCTAAAATTAAGAAAAATAAAATTTTATTCATTGCTCAATATAATTGTAAAATCATGGTCGGAAACGCCCTTAAAGTTATCTCCGAAAGGCGGCATTTTAAGTTTCGGCAAATTTTGTTCAATAAAAGAGGCATTTTTAGCACTCTGAAAGGATAGAATTTTAGTCGCTATTATCTTCCCGGAGCGGTCGATTGTCAATTTTACTTTAACTTCCCCATACTCAGGTAGCTTCAAATAAAGCTTTAGGCGTTGGCCGAGCTCATCCCGGTAAGCAGATTCTTTTACATTGAAACTTGTGCCCGAGTCAATAAATGCTAAGTCGGTGACGAAATTTTCGATTGTCGCTGGGGTGGCAATTTCTTTCAGATTCTTTTGTGAACTAATCACTATATTATCTGAAGGAGGGGCAATTTTTCCAATCTTTTCCTTTGCACGTGCAATCCATTCTTTATTATCCGGTTTTACCTTCTCTACTTCCGGCTTCACCTTCTCAATTTTAGGCACCGGGGTAGGAACCGGCTTCTTTTTTTCCATGACCTGTTTTTTTGGTTGAACAGGTTGCGGTTTTGGAGCAACTTTCTCCGGTTTTTTTTCTACTAAAGGCTTCTGAGGTACAGGTTTTACTTCTTGAGGCTTTATTTCTGGAACCTTTATCGCTTGGTTTACCACCACATCTTTTTTAATTTCCTGTGTAAGATTCACTTTTGGCTGCAGCTTTACAGAATGAACGACGACCCCTTTTTTAGGGACGAGGGGAACCACCTCACGATTCAATCCAGTTAGAAGAAAGGCGATCAAAAAATGAACAGCTACTACAAATGGAATAATGATTCGAAGAGAATGATCGTGTAATTTAGGGTTTGAGGATAATATCAACTTGATCAAATCCTGTTTCTTCTAAAGTATTTTTCACATCTTGGTAAGTTCCAAAAAAGCCTTTTTTATCATGCAACACTTGAGGAACTGTTTTGGGGTACTTCAAACGATCGCTTTTAAGCGCCTCATAAAGCTCCGGCAGTTGGACCTTCTTATTTTTATACCATATGGAATTATCAGCATGAACTTGAATGGCAATTAAACTCTCTTGCACAGATGGACTTGGTTGAGAGGTCTTCGGCGCATTTGCTAGTTCAATTTTATCCAGTTCAAGCAAAGGGGCAATAATGATAAATCCAATCAGGATTACAAAAACAACATCGATCAATGGGGTCAAATTAACAGTTGGCTCTTCAATGCCTCTTTTTTTTAATTTTCCAAGACCACTTCTCATTATTCGACGTCCACTTTCCGATATTGAAGTTCTATAGAAGCGAGTGCCAAATGAGCAAATTCACTCATATCAGTTTCAAAATCCTGAATAGAATTCTTCAAGTAATTATAACCTATGAGGGCTGGAATTGCGCCTACCAAGCCAAGGACTGTCGTAGCTAATGCCAGGGAAAGTCCACCTAAAATTGCTTGATGCCCGCCTGATGTTTGGGCTGTCATCTCAGAGAAAGTCGACAAAATCCCCCAAACTGTCCCAAGCAATCCCAAAAATGGAGCTAAACTGACCACAGTAGCCAGAACGTATAGATTTTTTTCTAAATTCTTAACTTGGGAATTTATTGTGGAAACCAAATGACCTTCTACATATCCAATATCTGCCGCTGACAAGTAGGCCGTTTGAGTCGTTGAATCCTGCCTGTTCTTATTCAAAAGCTCGAGCGTCGTTCGCCTCAAATTCAAATAAATTGCTAAAAAAGGGTTAATTTCATCTTTTTTTAGGGCTTCACTATTTAAATTTAATGGATTAGACCTATGAATATAAAAATATTTTTGAAAATCTACCGAATTTTTTGCCGCATTCCGGGTCAACCAAATCTTATGAATTAGCACAATCCAACTCGAAATAGACAGGGCAATTAAACCTATAAAAATTAATTTACCCAGTAGATCAGATTCACTATAAGCGTCAAAAAAAGGGTTGCTTGCAATTACAAAATTGTTTATCATAATACCTTTATAATTGATATATAGTGATGATCTAATAAATGTTTTGCCAAGGAGTCAGGTTCTAACCTTTCTTGCTGATTTAACCAAGTTTGGTTAAAAAAAGCTATCTCATTTATACTCCCCTATATACTAAAAATAAGGACTAAACTTGAAAAATCTCCTACTCGCGCTCATTATCCTTCTCACCCCCCCTCTTTTTACAGAAGAAAGCACCCCTTTAAAGGCAAATCTTACCTCGAACCATACCATGATTGCCGCGGGCCAGGATTTTCAATTATTAGTAGAAGTTGAGCTCGAGTCCGGTTGGCACGCTTACTGGAAAAATCCAGGTGATTCCGGCATGGCCCCCTCTATAAACTGGAAGCTTCCAGAAGGATTGACCGTCACAAACATCGACTGGCCGACACCTGAGAAGTTTGAATCCGAGGGGATGATCACTTATGGGTATAGCAGTAGCTTCCCCTTATTGATCACTGTTAAGACTTCTAAACAATTAAACGAAGGAACGCTTGATATTGAAGGCGATCTGCAGTGGATCATCTGCTCTTCTGAAACTTGCCTGCCCGGAAATACTGCGATCAAAGCAAAAATCCAGGTAGGACTGGATGCCAAACCTGAAAATTCCACCAAATTTGAAAAAGCCGAAAGCGTTATTCCAAAAACACTGCCGCATCATCTGGTCTCCCACCAAGTTGGCTCAGTTTTGATCTCTTACCCGGACGACATTGCGCTTAACGATGCGCCTCGCTTTTTCCCCGAGAATGCCGATTATAAGAAAGAACTTAAATCAAGCAGCAAAGGGGTAGAAATCCCAATGCCGGATAATGGCGAAGAGTTCTTAAAAGGCGTGCTTGTGTTTGGAAACAATGCTTATTCCATGGATCTGCCGCTCCCTAAATTGGCGCCTCTTACTGAAGAAGAACCGATGACCCTTGTTTGGGCGCTCCTATTTGCAGTGGCCGGCGGTCTCATTTTGAACTTGATGCCCTGTGTTCTCCCGGTTGTGTCCTTAAAAGTGATGAGCTTTGTCAAAATGGCAGGAAATTCCCGTATAGAACTCATGAAACAAGGGGTTTCCTTTACCTTTGGTGTACTGGTGTCTTTTTGGATTTTAGCGGCCCTTTTAGTAGGACTGCAAGCAACCGGTCAAGCAGTCGGCTGGGGATTCCAGTTGCAGGACCCTTTATTCATTTCGGCATTGGCATTGCTTTTTACACTACTTGCCTTGAATCTTTTCGGGGTTTTTGAATTCGGCACATCCCTTGCAACTGCTGCCGGAACAGCTTCCCTAGAAACAACCAAAACTAAAGGTTATAGGTCCTCTTTCTTTAGTGGCATGTTTGCAACAGCTATCGCAACACCTTGCACCGGCCCTTTCATGGGATCGGCACTCGGCTATGCGATCGGTCAGCCCGCCTATATTTCATTCCTGATATTTACTGCCCTTGGCCTTGGCATGAGCCTTCCTTATCTAATGATCGGTTTTTTCCCTTCCAGCATTCGCTGGTTGCCAAAACCTGGCGCGTGGATGGAAAGCTTTAAGCAATTCCTTGGTTTTCTCATGCTGGCCACTGTTATTTGGCTGCTCTGGGTCTTCAATGGTCAAACAAGCGAACTTGGCCTATTTGTCATGCTATTTGCGCTTCTAACAGCTTCTATTGGAGCTTGGATCTATGGCCGTTTTGGTGCGCTCCATCGCAACAAACGTTCCCGCAAGATCAGTTATTTTATGACAGCTGTTTTCCTTATCGGATCTCTTGGAATGATCAAGATGGCCTCAGGTCAAGTCTCATCACCAGATTCCCATGAAATTGCGCATGCCGGCTGGGAGCCATTTTCTGCAGAAAAAGTGGCCGAGCTGCGCAAAACAAAAACACCTATTTTAATCGACTTTACAGCAAAATGGTGCCTGATCTGCCAAGCCAACCATCTTGTGATGACCAACAAAGAAGTGACCAAGAAATTTGCTGAAAATGGCGTCGTCCTGATGAAAGCTGATTGGACCAGGTACGATCCCGTAATCACAGAAGCCTTGAAAAAATACGGCAGAAGCGGCGTGCCTCTTTACGTGTATTACAGCGAAGGGGAAGAACCAGTCATACTGCCTCAAGTGTTAACTCCGGACGTGATCGTTCAAGCCATTGAAAAAACCAAGAAAGACCCTATTCAAACCTATGTACGTTGATTCGCACGCTCATTTAACCTCTGACGCCCTCTTCCCTCAAGTGGAAGACTTGCTAGAAAGGGCAAAGTTGGCCGGCCTTACGCATGTGATCAACATCTGTACAGATATACCCACATTAGAAAGAGGCTTAGCTCTCCACCAAAAATATCCATGGCTTGTTAATGTTGCCTCTACAACACCTCATGATGTGGACACGCTTGGATCTTCAGACTTTGAACAAATGAAAAAAGCTGCAACAGATGGGCTGCTCGTAGCTATCGGAGAGACAGGTCTTGATTATCATTACTCCCACTCAAAACCTGAAAATCAAAAAGCCTATCTGATCCGCTACGCAAACCTTGCTAAAAGCTTGAACCTGCCTCTCGTCATTCACTGCAGGGAGGCTTTTGAAGACCTTTTTACTATTCTAGATCAGGAAGGTCAAAAAAATGTCCTTCTACACTGCTTTACAGGCACTCTTGATGAAGCAAAAGAAGTAATCAAAAGAGGCTGGATGCTTTCACTAAGCGGAATTGTTACCTTTAAAAAATCTCTTGATTTACATGAAGTGGCTAAATGGGTACCAATTGAAAACCTACTGATCGAAACAGATGCCCCCTACTTAAGTCCTCAAAGCAAACGGGGGAAAACTAATGAACCAAGCTTTCTGCCGGAAACTTGTGCCTTTATTGCTAACCTAAAAGGCCTTTCTTTCGAGACCCTAGCAAATATGACCTCACAAAATGCCATGAACTTTTTCAGGTTAAAATGACGACATCCAAGGACTTACTTCGACAATTAGCAGAAGCCGCTATGGCTCATGACCAATTTCACTTTGCTAAATACTACAACCTCAACACCTCTGAAGCATGTCTTGTCGCGACAGCCAATTTAGCAAAAAACATGCATAACCGCTGGGGGCTTCCCTACGATCATAATCTCATCACCTCGATCGAAGATTACATCAATGCAAGTCCTATGCGTTTTGATCACCATCACTATATTGCAGCACAAGGGCCAAGGGCCAATACATTTTCAGAATTCTGGAATATGGTCGTCGAAGAAAAGTCTTCCATGATCATCACTGTGACCAACGAAAGAGAAGACCGAAAAGACTACTTAAGCTTTAAATTCGATAGATACTGGCCCCTTTCAGGATCAACAACTTATGGCGATGTGACCGTATTGCTCCACGAAGAACAATTACTGGAAGAATGGAACGACGGGCGAAAAGAAAAACTCCGCCTTCGCCGCTACAATGTCTCGAAAGGATCAACAGAGTCGACCGTTACCCATCTGCACATGGAAAACTGGCCAGATAACGGTGTCATTCACCCGGAAAGTCTGATAAAGCTTCGTGAACACACTGACCTCAACTTCCGCTCAGGCCCCATCATCGTCCATTGCGCAGCCGGCGTTGGCCGTACGGGCACCTTCATTGCCTATCATAGCCTCTTTCATGACTACAAAAACAATCTGACTCTTGATCTCCCCGCACGCGTCCACGCCATGCGCAAACTCCGCTGGGGCGCCATGATCTCAGATATCAAGCAGTACGAGCTCGTCCTTGACGCCCTGAAGCAAAGTCTTTGTTAAGAAAACCATAAATTAATTTTGTGTTAATTTTTATTATCAGTTAAACCAACTGCATCACCCCCTATTTTTAAATTTATTGCATGTTATAAATTTATTGCATGTTATAATAGAATATATAACTGATACCGGTGGTTTATATGTCTATAAATCCAAATTTTAAAATTAATCAATTAGATTCTACAGAGATCCAAAATGCTCAGGTTTTAAAAGTCTCAACTAATCAGAAAAATGGCAGGGTTTACAAACTAAAATCCAGTAATGTTGAATCGAAAGAATTTAACATCAGCGATTTATTTAAAAGTGTCCAAAAAATTTCCAATAGTGAGAAAACAAACATTGGAGATAAACAAGCTAAACTTGTTGCGTTAAGAGGTCTCATTGTTAAACTCAAAGAAGCTGACAACCAAATGGATGATACCATTTCATTCCATGATGTTTTTAATTCATCTCTTCAAACAAAAACGTTAGAGGATTTAGATGCTAAAATTCAAAACCACCTATCTCTTATGCTAATAGAAGCCGTGTCCAATGGCGATATAGTTGCTGCAAAATCAATTCTTAAACTCGAAAACATCAATATGAATCTTCAAGATGAAGAGGGGCATACAGCTCTCATGCTTGCTGTCAACGAGGAATACACTGAAATGGTAAAACTCCTCCTCGATCAAGATAAAATCGATGTTAATCTTCAAGAT
>CAZOAX010000011.1:0-17115 GCA_964577735.1 uncultured bacterium | reverse complement strand
ATGTATTCTCACTTTCACACTGCAATAAATTATTTAAAACCTAGCAGGTGCACCATAATTACTCCAGCGAATTCAGAGTAAGGAAGTTAAACGCCCGCTCGCAGTGCTCGCTAGAGCCACGGAGTCGGGCACCCTTAAAGGGAAATAACAAAAATCTCCTTTAGAAATTAACAAGATTTGCAGGATCGCCTTCGGCGGCAGGATCAGCAGGGTAATCATCTCTTGCATAAATGCATCTTCTTTATTTTTTTGTGCAGTGCACAAAAAAAAGTGATACCAGAAGAAAGTTCCTTTATTCTGGTTTTTATCTTGCCTATCCTGCTCATCCTACCGCCGTAGGCGATCATGCCTATCCTGTTTTTCTATTTTAAGATTTTAATTTTTATTAAATTTTTTCTTGACATTTGGTGAGATAGGGTTATGGTTGTGCGAGAGGGATATCATGCCGATCAAGAAAAAGTCTCTTCTTTTCATGCTGCTTTGCACAGGGATCATCTTCTTCCTGTTTCTAGTCATGCAGTTTTTTCAAGTGATTAAATTTCAAGAGTATATATCCGTACTATTCCCGGCAGGCACCATCGCTTTCAAGCAACGGAACTTACTGCTTGTGATCCAAGCGTTAATGCTTGTCATTGTGATCCCGGTCTATATCCTGACCTTTATCTTTTCCTGGAAATACCGCGCTGACAATAAGAAAGCTGACTATGACCCGCACATGGTCGATAACTGGATAGCTGAATGTTTCTGGTGGGGCATTCCCCTTGTCATGACAGCCATTGTTTCTGTTATTACTTGGCAGCAGACGCATGCATTAGACCCATTTAAACCCATTGAATCTGATAAAAAGCCGATCACGATCCAGGCTGTTGCGCTTCAATGGAAGTGGTTATTTATATACCCAGATGAGCATATCGCCTCGTTGAATTTTTTACAGATCCCTGTGGGTACACCGATTAAATTTGAGATCACAGCTGATGCGCCTATGAACTCCTTATGGATACCGGAGCTTGGCGGACAGATCTATGCGATGCCCGCTATGAGGACAGAGCTTAATCTGATTGCGACAGAAGAAGGAGACTTCCGTGGATCTTCTGCCAATATCAGCGGAGAAGGATTCTCGGGCATGCATTTTATTACAAAGGCATCCACTGAAGAGGCTTATCTCGATTGGGTGAAAAAAGCCAAAGAGGCCAAGGACAGTTTAAATTATCCTGAAATTGCTGCCCCAAGTCAAAATGTCCCGCCGCAAGTGTTTCAGCTTAAAAACGATAACTTATTTAACGAGATTATGATGCAATATATGCACCCCAAAAAGAATTGATATGTTTGGAAAATTAACGTTAGAAGCTTTTCATCATGATATGGTGCAAGATATTGCTGTTGGGATGGCAGGATTAAGCGGTCTTGCTGTCATTTTAGCAATCACATACTTCAAACTCTGGAAATACCTTTGGAAGGAATGGTTCACGACCGTTGACCCCAAACGGATCGGGATCATGTATATCTTAGTGACCCTGATGATGTTCATGAAAGGTTTTGCAGACGCACTCATGATCCGCGCTCAGCAAATGCTCTCTGTTGGGGATATGCATGGGATCTTGGAAGCCGGTCACTTTCAAGAGGTGTTTTCTGCTCATGGAACAACGATGATCTTTTTTGTTGCGATGGGCTTTGTCTTTGCCTTTTTAAATTTGATTGTCCCTTTACAGATCGGCGCCCGGGATGTGGCCTTTCCCTTCCTGAATGCGCTCAGTTTTTGGCTTTTTGCTGCAGGTGCCGGGCTGATTTTACTCTCTTTTGGAATCGGTCGCTTTTCTACATCGGGTTGGCTTGCCTATCCGCCTCTTTCAGGCCTTGAATATAGTCCGGGTGAAGGGGTCGATTATTGGACATGGGCCGTCCAGATATCCGGGGTCGGAAGCACACTGTCCGGAGTGAATTTTCTTGTCACCATCTTGAAAATGCGTTGCCCTGGCATGACCTTGATGAAAATGCCGATCTTCACATGGAGTGCGCTTTGTGCCATGGTGCTTGTCATTTTTGCTTTTCCGATCCTGACCGCCACTCTTTTAATGCTCACTCTTGACCGCTATCTGGGGATGCACTTTTTTACGGCAGGTGCCGGCGGCAATCCGATGCTCTATGTCAATTTGATCTGGGCATGGGGGCACCCGGAAGTTTATATCTTGATCCTTCCCGTGTTTGGGATTTTTTCTGAAGTGGTCCCTACATTTTCTGAAAAAAGGCTCTTTGGATACGTTTCCATGGTGTGGGCACTCATTGTCATCACAGTCCTTTCCTTTCTTGTCTGGCTGCACCACTTTTTCACAATGGGCGCAAGTCCCCATGTCAATGCGATTTTCGGCATTCTAACTATGCTGATCGCCATTCCGACGGGGGTAAAAATCTTCAATTGGCTGTTCACCAAGTATAAAGGCCGAGTGCATTTTGAATCCCCGATGCTCTGGTTCTTCGCCTTCATTTTGAACTTCACCATTGCCGGCATGACGGGCATTCTACTGTCTGCACCGCCTGTTGACTTCCAAGTCCATAACAGCTTATTTCTGATTGCCCACTTTCATGGCATGGTGATCGGTGGAGTTTTATTTGGGCTCTTTTGCGGATTTACCTATTGGTTCCCCAAATTCACCGGCTTTTTTCTTGATGAAAGATTAAACCGCTATGCCTTCTGGTTTTGGCTGACAGGATTTTTACTCGCTTTCATGCCCCTGTATATGCTTGGATTCATGGGCGCGACAAGAAGACTTGACCACTATGAAGCCTCCACAGGATGGCATCCTCTTTTCATCATTGTCTTTATAGGAGCTATCATTATCTTTTTTGGTGCTGCTGTCCAATTCTTTGGATTGTTCTGGAGCATCAAAAATCGAGCCAAACTACGCGCAAGCAATGACCCATGGAATGGAAGAAGCTTGGAATGGGCAACCGCCTCCCCTCCACCCGTTTATAACTTTGCCGTTATCCCGGTGGTCGATCAGATCGATCCCTTGTGGGCTTCCAAACAAAGTAAAGAACTAAAACAGAAACCTGTCTATGAAGATATCGCGATGCCCCCTAACACCTCTCTTGGACTGATCATTGGGTCTTTAAGTATGGTCTTTGGATTTGCCATGACTTGGCATATATTCTGGCTTGCTCTTGTATGTTTTATAGGAATTGCAGCTGCAGTGATTTATCGTCTATCTGTTCCCGATATCCATGAGATCATCCCGGCAAGTGAAGTAGCGAGGATCGAAAAAGCATGACGATTTACCATACTCCTGAAGCCCATCCCGATTTAAGTGTACCAGACCCCCACCAGGACGCCTACTCTCGTTCCATATTAGGGTTTTGGACCTATTTGATGACAGACTGCCTCCTTTTTGGCACCCTTTTTGCCACATACGGTGTTCTGCACGTCAGCACATTTGGTGGCCCCGGCCCAAAAGAGCTCTTCAGTTTATCTGAAGCTTTTATTGAGACAATGCTACTTCTTTTTAGCAGTGTTACCTGCGGGCTTGTCATGCTATCGCTAATTAAATCCAATAAAACCCATGCACTATTTTGGCTTGTGATCACCTTTATTTTAGGCAGCGCTTTTATTGCCATGGAGATGAGAGAGTTCCATCATCTGATCGAAGGAGGTAACAGTTTTACAAGAAGTGCCTTTCTCTCCTCCTTCTTTACCCTTGTCGGTACGCATGGCGTCCACGTTGCTACCGGCCTTGTCTGGATTATTGTGATGATAGGGCAACTGCTTTACTACGGCATCACAGTTGACACTTTTAGAAGAATGGCTATTTTCAGCATGTTCTGGCACTTCCTCGATCTGATCTGGATCTTCATTTTTACATTTGTCTATCTGATGGGGGTAATGTAAATGAGTCATGAACCGTCTCTGAAGCAAATTCAAAAAGAGTGGCATGGTACAGGAACTGCCTACATCATCGGTTTTACCGCGTCACTTATTTTGACATCCCTCTCATTTTTACTAGTAGCAAAGGGACTAGTAACAGAAAAGGTGCTGATCGTGCTTGGTATCATTCAAGCAGCGATTCAGCTGCGCTATTTTCTTCACTTGGGACAAGAACCTAAGCCAAGATGGGAAACGGTGATCTTTTACTTTATGCTGCTATTATTGATCATCGTGGCCATTGGAACTCTTTGGATCATGGATGACTTGAACGCACGAATGATGATGGACATGCATGATTAATTACTACCTGATCACAAAACCCGGGATTATCCTTGGCAACCTCATCACCGTAGCTGCAGGATTTCTTTTGGCGTCGCATGGAGAACTGCATTGGGCTTTATTCCTGGCCACTCTAAGTGGTCTTGGCCTCATCATGGCCTCTGCCTGCGTATTCAACAATTACATCGACCGTCCACTTGACCAAAAGATGGAACGGACCAAGTCAAGGGCTCTTGTCACAGGCGCCATCTCCAATCAAAATGCATTGATCTTTGCAGCTCTTTTGGGAATTGCCGGTTTTGCCACCCTCTACTACTTCACCAATCTGATCGCACTGTCGGCAGCTAGTTTAGGCTTTATCGTCTATGTTATCCTCTATAGTGGTTGGAAGTCCAAAACCGTCTATGGAACGGCCATCGGTAGTATCGCAGGTGCTATTCCGCCTGTCGTCGGCTACACTGCAGTCAGCAATCAGATCGATCTTGGAGCTATCCTATTATTTGCCCTTCTTGTCCTGTGGCAAATGCCTCACTTTTTTTCAATCGCCCTTTATCGCCTCGATGACTACCAAAAGGCCGGCATCCCCGTGCTTCCCCTCGAAAAAGGAATTGAACAAACAAAAACACGCATGGTGCTGTACATCATCGCATTTATTATCGCCGCCTCACTTTTAACTCTATATGGTTATACAGGATACATTTATCTGGCTATTGCAATAGCTGGCGGACTTGCCTGGTTATTCCTTGCCTTGAAAGGCTTTAAGAGAAGAGATAACGAAGCTTGGGGAAAACAGATGTTCCGCCTTTCCCTAGCTGTGATAACAGCAATTTGCCTCGTCATCCCTTTTGATACACTTTAACTTTGCATCTTAGTTAGTTGAGCGACCACGTCCTCTGTAGTGAACCCAAGATTGGGATCTGTTAACACAACTTTATATTTAGGATGACCAAAAATATCATCCGGCTGCATATAAAATTGGATCTTGGACCCGCCATTATCTGTCCACGAAAACGGCTTATTATCGTCATTCATATCGACATAAAAAGGACGTGATTCTCTCATATCATCTTTAATTTCTTTGCCTTGGGCATAAAGTGCTCTCAGCCTAGTTGTAAATGCATTGACAACATTAAGCTCTATAGGCACTCCCCCTTCAAGGACTTTAAAGACATCGTGTTGTTTAATTTTGATATCGACCGTTCTTTCCAACTTCGCCACATCTTTATCCCGGCTTGAAAAGAAATGAAATAACGAAGCTGTGCCGCTTCTATTCTCTTTTTCAGCTTCACTGACGGCTGTCAACATTTCTTTCAATTTTGCAAGGTCAGGTTCATCTTTTGTGACGTCCGCATTTTTAATTCGCTCTCCAATCGTTGAGATCAACTCTTGAAGAGTGCAATGTTCCTCTCCGTCTCCGACCTTGACTGTTCTTGATTGGAAAGCTCCTGTCCGTTGTAACTTAACACTTTCCTTCATCCCTTGTGAGAGCATTAATTGATCAATGACTTTATCTGGATTATTATTTACATCAGCAGGCATAGAATCCTCCATTTTAAAAAAACTAAATCTCGATGTCCTTCTTATTGATCCAGTCGATCACATCTTGCGTCAAACGAGCACCAGTTTCATCTTTGACTACTCATTCACAACTCCATTGACAAGATCAAGCACTTCCTCTGTCGTTAGTGTCTTCGTCCCACGCATAACTGGATCCTTCAGTGCCATCTGATAAGTATCGCCCTCTTTTTTCATGTAAAATTGGACTTTGACTTCCTTATGCCAGACTTGAACAGAAGTAGGCCATGTAACACGGATCTCATCGATCAGCTCATTCCCATTTGTATAAAGGTCTGAAATTTTTTTATTCTTCGATACGTTGATAGCCTCTTTAATCCCTTTGAGGGCGTGATCTTTTTCAATTTTATCTGTAATAGCCTTATCCAAATCTTCAATTTTGGCATCTCTCTTGGAGAATATATGCAGGAGTTTTGACCTTACACCTCTGTCCTTTTTTTCAACGCTGCTAACGGCTTTCAGCAAGTGCTTTAATTTTCCAAGTTCTACCGCATTTTCTCCTACTTCAGCACGTTTAATTCTTTGGCCAAGCCCTGAAATCAATTGATCAAGCGAACACTCGATCAAGCCACCGCTTCCATCCCCGATTGTGACTGTTCTTGATTTGAGCATTCCCTTTGTTTGTAGGTGAATATTACCTTCCATTCTGGACGGACGCGCTTCCATCATTCTACTAATGATATTATCTGCATTATTGTTTACTTTAGCATTCATATTTCTACCTCAATTAAACAATGTACATTTATTATATTAAAATTAATTATTATAAATCAAATCAACCCACATAAAGCCGATCTTGATAAATAATGCCAAAATACTTAATGTATTCTTCTATGAACGAAGAACAGTTAACATATCCAAGGGTTACGCCTATATCCCTAGCTATTTCAGCTGAAAATATACGCCACAATTTTATCAAGAGGGCTTTCGATATTATTTTTAGCCTGTCTGTCTTTGCCTTAACATTTCCTTTATTTTTCCTGATTGGCTTGACCATCGCCATCACATCCAAAGGAAAAATCATTTACGGACACAAACGAATGGGTCGCGGCGGTTCTTCCTTTTACTGCTATAAATTCCGCACGATGTATGCCGATGCCGATGTACGTTTGAAAGAGTTGCTAAAAAGTGATCCAGCGATAAAGGCAGAATGGGAAAGTTCATTTAAGCTAAAGAACGATCCCCGTGTGACCCCTTTTGGAAAGTTCCTCAGAAAGACCTCTCTTGATGAATTCCCCCAGTTTTGGAATGTTTTAAAGGGAGATCTTAGCGTTGTAGGGCCAAGACCTGTTGTAGAAGATGAAATGGTCAAATACTTCAATAAACGGGCAGTAATCGTCCTTTCTATCCGCCCTGGATTGACCGGCCTGTGGCAAGTTTCCGGAAGAAGCAATGTCTCTTATGAAGAACGGATCCGTCTGGATGAAGAGTATGTGAATACACAAAGTTTTTGGCTTGACCTAAAGCTGATTGCAAAAACGCTTCCAGCAATCCTCACTTCACGAGGAGCCTACTAACTGAACGCCAAGCTCGAACTGATCCTTTATTTTTTAGTCGGACTGTTATTTACTTTGGCAGTCCCCCCTTTATTCCCTTCAGTCAAGCTCTTTTATTTTATCCCTTTTCTTGTTCGCAGCTTCTACCTCAGACCACTCAATACAGCCTTACTGCTCGCACTATTTGTTGGATTTTTGATCGATTTGCTCTCAAGCCACAGCCGTTTTGGCCTTTATGCGGCAAATTATGTGATCACAACCTACTTTCTCTATGGTCTTAAGAAAAACTTCTTTGAAGATAATCTTTCAACACTCCCCTTCATGACCTTCTTTTTCTCCTTTTTTTCCTCCATCCTCCACTATCTTCTCATTATTCTGCTCGGCAATCAGACCATCAGCCTTTCTATACCATTTGTTGTCATCGACTTCCTTATAATGCCGGCATTTGACACTCTCTTTGCCTTTATAGTTTTCAGCCTGCCTGCATTCTTTTTTGGTAAACCCATTAGAAAAGGCAGCGATTACTTCCTGCATGGGGAGCGCTAATGGATTTTACCCCGCTTGCTGAAAGATTCAGACCGAAAGACTTTGAGTCCATTGTAGGTCAACCTCAACTAACTGGTCCTACAGGTTTCATCACACGTACAATCAAGCAGAAAAGACCTGTCTCAATTCTTCTTTATGGGCCTCCAGGATCTGGTAAAACATCAATCGCAAGACTCTATGCCAAAGCCTTTGATATGCGTTTTGTATCATTAAGCGCCGTTCGCGACGGAATTACAGAGCTCAAAAAACTGATCCAGGAAACAGAGGCCACTCCAATTTTAGGTAAAAGTATTCTCCTGTTTGTGGATGAAATCCATAGATTTAATAAAGCCCAGCAAGATGCCTTCTTACCTTACGTTGAAAGCGGAAAAGTCATTTTAGTTGGTGCAACAGCGGAAAACCCTTCCTTTTACCTTAATCCCGCCCTCCTTTCCCGACTGCGTGTCCTTCAATTACATGCATTAGATGAGGAATCGCTTAATACAATCGTTGAACGGTATGAGCAATCAAATAAGCATCTTCCTCTCTCTGAAAAAGCTCGCGAATTCCTCATTCAAATGGCAAAAGGAGATGGCCGTTACCTTTTAAACCTGATTGAGAATCTCGAACATTGCGACCAAGCAAAAACACTTGAACTTGAAGACCTTGAAAAAATCCTGCAAAGCAGGGCAGCTCTTTATGACCGTGCCGGAGAAAACCACTATAACCTGATCTCTGCGCTGCATAAGTCCGTCCGGGGATCCGATCCAGACGCATCTCTTTATTGGTTCACCCGAATGCTTGAAGGCGGAGAAGATCCTCTTTTTATCGCAAGACGTCTCATCCGGATGGCATCGGAAGATATAGGCCTTGCAGATCCGGAAGCCCTTAAGCTCAGCATAGCAGCACGCGAAGCCTATCAAGCCCTTGGCTCACCAGAAGGGGAGCTTGCCCTGGCACAAACAGTCATCTACCTTGCACTTGCCCCAAAGAGCAATGCCACCTATACAGCCTACAATGAATCCAAAACCTTTGCCGCTGAAACCGGACATCTACCTCCCCCAAACACTATCCTCAATGCACCGACAAAGATGATGAAGGAACTGGGATATGGAAAAGGCTATCGTTACGATCATGAAGAAGAAAATGCCTTTTCAGGCCAAGAATACTTTCCGGAAAAATTAGGACGAAAAACTTTCTACCATCCAGTAGAAAGAGGCTTTGAAAGAGAATGTATCAAGCGCCTCGCCTACTTCACCCGCCTCCGCAACACTCAAGAATAATTAATGCATTTTTTTAAATTCAACACAGAGACACAGAGGCACTGAGACACAGAGAGTGTGTGCGTTTTCTCTGTGCCTCAGTGCCTCTGTGTCTCTGTGTTGAATTTTACCCAATCAGTTAGTTGTCAGAGATTTATGTTTATTAGTGGGGCGTGGTGTCGTCGGCTTTTTCGGTTTTTTGCATGCATTTAGCAAAGCGCTGCGCTTTCTGAAGCTGGATTGCGTCTAACATAGCCTGGATCTGTTTTTCGTCTGTAACACCATTGGCTTCCATCACATCTGAGAATAATTGAAGCAGTGTAGATCTGAATAATTTTACAGCTGCAAGACGTGCTTGAGGGTCTTTCAAAGGATTTGGGTCCATCTCAGATGCTTTCTTTTCTACAATCTGAATAACGTCCTTATCCTTACTGGCAAGAGATTTTTGAATGGAATCCCACTTGTCTTCCGGAACATTAAAAGTCTTCAGTGTTTCTTTTACAAATGGCTCGGGAAAGTACGTGAGGAGTAATTCTCTTGAACATTCATCCACTGTTTGTTCAGATACAGCGTGAACGATGGAGGGCGCGGAAGTCACAAGAAGACAGGCTGCCAGGCAACAGGAACCCGCCCAATTTTTTGCTGAGTATTTAAACACGAAATTGCTCCTTCCAAATAAATTTGTGATTCTTTTTCTAAATATATATCCTAACTACATTTTTTTTGCACTTGGCTTTGTCACTTTCTTTTTGACAAGGCAAGCATCAATTCTACCTTGTTGACGACTAGCGATGAAATCAAACATGCCCTTTATCGCCTGAAGATCATATACATAGTTACGGATCAAGACCTTATGAAAAACTTCATATTCGATCGCAAGCAGGAGTTCTTTTGTCTTATCTGCATCAAAAGGATAATCCATAGGATTTGGCTTCAGTGCCCTTGCTCTTTCCCGCATAATCATCGGAACTTGATGGGCCTCATACTTCAATGAGGTCAAAATGAGATCCCAATGGCTTTGAAAAACATAGAACATATCAAATGATTGCCTGGAAATATCCGGAGGAAAAAAGTTGACCTGCAGATCGTAAAGACACGTTGGGGCATCATTGAATCCCATGAGAGACAGCGGGACAAGCAAGGAAAGGATAAATTTCTTCATGAATTCAACATACTGAATTTCCGGATATTTGCCTACTCGTGTATAGTGTATATATGATCATAGATGGAAAAAAAATATCAGAAGAAATCCAAAAAGAAATCGGCGACGAAATACGCGCCCTTAAAACGCGCCCGCCCTGCCTCGCGGTCATCCTTGTCGGATCACATCCCGCCTCAAGCATCTCTGTCGCAAGAAAAATAGCTGCATGTAAATCAGCTGGCATTTAAAACAATAAAATTGCCCTCCCC
The DNA here is from genome assembly GCA_964577735.1 of uncultured bacterium. Classification (GTDB taxonomy): domain Bacteria; phylum Chlamydiota; class Chlamydiia; order Chlamydiales; family Parachlamydiaceae; genus CAZOAX01. Next base: position 6,652 of record CAZOAX010000011.1, on the reverse strand, counting down.
GATACAGCCACAAAAGATGAGATCATCGCAAGCGTCCGTCAATTAAATGAAAACACCAAAGTCGATGGCATTTTAATTCAACTGCCGCTCCCTCCGCATATCAATCCGCTTGAAATCATGGAATACATCCATCCGACTAAAGATGTAGACGGCCTCAATCCGTTAAATATGGGACGTCTCCTGATGGGGGAAAAAGAAGGATTTATCCCTTGCACTCCTCTCGGCATTCAAACTTTGATCAAGCGCTCCGGCTTTGAAATTGCCGGCAAACATGCCGTTGTCCTAGGCAGAAGTGTGATTGTCGGAAAACCGATGGCAGCCCTCTTGATGCAGTCAAGAGAGGGTGGAAATGCCACAGTCAGCCTCCTTCATAGCAAGTCACAAAACATCAAAGAAATTTGTCAAATGGCTGACATCCTTATCGTTGCCATTGGAAGCCCAAGGTTTCTAAAAGCAGATATGGTGAAAAAAGAAGCGATCGTGATCGACGTCGGCATCAACCGGATAGACAATAAACTCGTCGGTGACGCCGACTTTGATTCCCTTGTGAACCATTGCCAGGCTATCACCCCTGTTCCCGGTGGCGTCGGTCCCATGACCATCGCCATGCTCCTCCACAACACCTTTAAAGCCTACAAAATACATCTATGATCCAAACTATTATATTTGATATTGGAAATGTGATCCTTTACTTCGATCATGAAAAAATGATCCACCAGCTCTCTACCACCCTTGAAATCCCTTTTTCCCAAATCAAAAAACAACTTTTTGAAGAAGATCTCCTCTTTCATTTTGAAACAGGAAATCTGTCCATCGATGAATTCATCCAAAAACTGTCCCCCACCCACTCTAAAACTGATATCCTGACCGCCTTTAATACCATCTTCTGGCAAAATGAATCGCTCATCCCCCTCCTTCACTCATTAAAACGGCAAAACAAAAAACTCCTGCTCCTCTCCAACATCAGTGAAGCCCACTTCAACTTCGCCGAGGAAACTTTTCCCATCCTCCGCGAGTTTGATCACGCCATTGTCTCCTATAAAGTCCGCCACGCCAAGCCTTCTCCTGAAATTTACCTTGAAGTGTTAAAAGCCGCCGGCTGCCTTCCTCATGAATGCTTCTATACCGATGACATCCTCGGCCACGTAGAAGCTGCCCGCACCCTCGGCATCGACGCCGAGCAGTTCCTTTCAACCGAGCTTCTCCTCTCCCACCTCGCCAAACGCATGATCTTCATTTAATTTTTTACAATTTCACCACTCAGCGCTCTTAGGGCCAATGATAAAATTTAAACGCTCGTGCCCGCCTGCGGCGTCCACTAAAGACGCAAGGACGCAGAGCCTTCGGAAGTAAAAGCTTCTAATCCTTGAAGAAGAAAGTTCTTTTCTTCTTCAACAGAGTTTTTTGCGTTCGGAACGAACGCAAAAAGTCTAACTCTCATGAATGATATCGTGAGTTCTCCCGAAGGCTCCGCGTCTTTGCGTCTTTAGTGTGCGCCACAGGCGAACACGAGCGTTTAATTTTTACGAGGCCGAAGAATAAAATATTAGTCCATCGTCTCACTGAAGTGATGAAAAAACTAGGCTTCGGAGGTGAGGGAGAAGTAGCCGCGGATGAAGCGCTGTTTGAATTGTTCAGCATTTTTATGGATATCGGCACGAAGGGCAAGCTCGTAGGCCTCAAAGGCCTCACTTGTTTGCTCGCCGGTTTCATGCAAGTTTTGCAGGAATGCCTCGGCAAATGTTTTTAGAACATCTTTAACTTCTTGCTCAGTCGGCTCAGGCATGGTTGCCCCCTATGCCCACAACTGCTTTATAGCAGGCGATCAAGTGATCGACACCGTTCATCGCTTTATGTGGGGAAGCTTCTGGAGGAATATTGTAGAGCTTCGCGATCTCATTTTTAGATAGGTTCAATGTTTCAGGAAAAGGGATCTTGTTTTCCCGAGTATTTTGTGCCAGCTGCGCCCAATACATGGAGGCAAAATCCAGCCAATGATAGGGCCAATTTAGTTTTTCCTGGGTGTAGACATCGATAATTTGAGAGAAAAACCCCCGGTCGAAGGCGGGATTTTGACAGATGAAGATAGCTTTTCTTCGGGAAATTTCCAGAGACTGGAACAAATTTAAAATTTCTTCTTTAATTTGACTTAAAGCTTTTCCTGTGAGCAAATCCTCCCAAAGATACCCGTTGATTTCCATGCTATGCAAATCTCTTTTATCCCAAACTTCCGGTGTTTGCCGGATGACACTTTGGTAAGAACCTTTTTCAATTCCAGAGGAGACATCGATCACTTTAAGGGCGATATCGATCGGACTGTGACGGAAAGAATCAAGGCCTGTCGCCTCAATATCTAAAAAAATGGCAAGCATAGATTCACTTTTCTTCAAGATAATCCATAAAACTAACAGATTTAGTCCCCTAAAAACAAGAAAAGTTTTTTCTTCATTCTAACAGGCCAAATCGGTTAAAATAGGGAAATCTAAATTTATTGAGAGGAAACACATGCTTAAGCTTTTTAAGACAATTGAAAGAACCTTTCTTCGCCTTCGCTATCCTGTGTCCCTTCCAGAAGATATCGCAGACGCCCTCGGAGTCTCTCTTTCCAATTACATGTCTTTTAAAGACTTTGTCGCAAGCCTCTCAGAGCCCCTATCCGCGCCAAAACGCCTTTCCCGCTTTATGCCCCGTGAAATTGCCGAAAATGTATTCTGTAATGCCGTCCGTCAAGAAAAATTCTCCGAAAGAACACTCATTTCCTATCAATTTCCAGAAGGCTGGGTGGAATTCATCCTGCAATTTGACCGTGAGTCAAGACTCCGCCGCATTTATCTCCTCCATAAAGAAATAGCCTCAGATCAGGGGATAGAACTCGCCCTCTCTGACATTTAGATATATCTATTTAAAACCATAACTAGTATAATATAATCTTTTTTTAGTACGGATTATTGTGTTATGGATTATATTTGCGAATCTATTTATAACGGCATTAATTATATAAAAAACGCTATACCAGAAGATAGTTACGTTGGAAACATTGTATGGAAAACCGCTGAGATAGCTAAAGGCGTGTTTTACGGCACCGTTCCACACCTGATCAACATGTCGCCTCTGTATTTATCCAAGGTCACAAATTTTAGAATTTTTTCTTATCATCTATTGTTATATAAAATTTACGACGAGGTCACATCTCAAGAGAATTTGTTCGACACTGCGATTTCTGTAGGTGCAATCGCCCCCGACATCATAGCTGTTATGGACATGTTTGGATTCATTCCACTTGAAATGGAATATCGCCTAACTGTAGATAGCATCCTTATTATGACATCAGCCGTACGAAGCGGTTTTGCTATTTATGAAGGACTCACTCAAATTAATTCGAGTTTGAGCGCTGAAGACACAACGTCCAGAGTCTCTCATTTTGTTTCTGGAACTATTTTAACCACACTTGGCACTAAGAGCCTTAGATCGTGCTTTAATGTCAGCCTTGACACCCTCCATAGCCTTGGAAAACTCAATGCAATGGATTCACAAGAAAAATTGCACATCTTAAAGAACAGGGCCATTAGCACTTTAGGGAAAGAAAAACCATGTACGGCCGTTATTATTGACGGGGATTTTCATTCTGATTCATTTCTAAACTTCCAGCCTTACCCAATGGGAGAATTTTTATATGAAACATGCGAAACCAGAACCTATGTTGTAGAAAATTCCGAGCAGTTTTGTGACGCATTAAAAAATGCGAATAATTATTTTGATAAACCGATTGATGTGATCTCTTTGCAAGGACATGCGAATGCTACAGTTCATCGCATTGGAAAAGATTATTATTTTCGTGCCGGCCAGCAAGAAGTTGAATGCCTAAGTAAAGCGACTTCTCCTGAAGCACAGATTTTTCTCCTGGGATGCTCTACAGCCCCCTCTTTAACAGATAAATTATCTAACGCTTTGCCAGGAAAAGAAGTAAATGGATATCGATCGGTCTACAACTCTATGAGCACGACAAGCCACTACATCGACGGCAAATTTCACCACGACCACTATCTGCCATTTAGTTCAGTTGAAACAAAAACAAGTCACTAACGCTTGGCAAGATTGAGAGCACTACCGGCTTTGAACCATTCAATCTGTCCTTCACTATAGGTGTGATTAAGCAAAATGGTTTCCGTTGATCCATCCGCATGCTTCAAAACAAGCTCGAGAGGGACGCCAGCTGTAAACGAACCGATGTCTTTGAACTCTAAAAGATCATCTTCTTTAATCTTGTCATAATCTGCCGGATTGGCAAATGTAAGCGCAAGCAAACCTTGCTTCTTCAAATTGGTCTCATGAATCCGGGCAAAGGATTTCACGATAACTGCCCGGCAGCCTAAGTAGCGAGGTTCCATGGCGGCATGTTCCCTTGAAGAACCTTCCCCATAGTTTTCATCACCGACAATAATCCAACCGATGTTGTTAGCTTGATATTTTCTGCCGACTGCTGAAAAAGGTTCAATTTCATTGGTTAAAAGGTTTTTTCCTTTTCCAATTTCTTCACGGAATGCATTTACTGCTCCGATCAAAAGATTATCTGAGATTTTATCCAGATGGCCACGAAAACGGAGCCACTTTCCGGCAGGTGAAATGTGGTCAGTGGTACATTTTCCTTGAGCTTTAGCAAGTAAACGCAAGTTTTGAAAATCCCCTTCTTTCCATGGAGCAAAGGGCTTCAATAATTGAAGCCGATCTGAATTCGGATCGACTAAAATAGGCACATCCTTTCCATCAGCAGCTGGAGGGATATAACCTTTAGACCCTGTCTCAAATCCTTTTTGTGGCAGCTCATCTCCTGTTGGAGGCTCCAGCATAATTTGATTCCCTTGGGCGTCAGTCAAGGTATCTTTCAATGGATTAAATGTCAGCTTTCCAGAAAGTGCAAGGGCGATCACCATTTCAGGGCTTGTAACAAAGGAATGCGTCCCCGGATTGGCATCGTTACGACCGGAAAAATTGCGGTTATAAGAGGTCAATATAGAATTTTTTTCACCAAAGGCCACATCATGCCGCTTCCATTGACCGATACAGGGTCCACACGCATTGGCAAGCACAAGGCCACCAATCTGTTCTAAAATTTCAAGGAGGCCATCGCGCTCAATGGTAGCTCTAATCTGTTCAGAGCCGGGCGTGATCGTCAAAGGACACGCTGATTTAATACCGGCTTTTATAGCCTGCTTAGCAATACTTGCTGCCCTTTGGATATCTTCATAACTTGAATTTGTGCAAGAACCAATTAAAGCAACTGAGATCGTTTCCGGATATTCATTTTTATGAACGGCCGATGCCAGCTCAGAGATCCTCCACGCCTTGTCCGGACTATATGGACCGTTTACGTGTGGCTCTAAAGTAGATAAATTGATCTCAATGACCTGGTCGTAATATTTGTCAGGGTTCTTTTCCACTTCATGATCTGCAACTAAACATTCTGTCATTTGATCTGCAAAGGCTGCAATCTGCTCTCTTCCGGTTGCCCTTAAGAATTCAGCCATCTTCTCGTCGTAAGGAAAAATAGATGTGGTCGCGCCGATCTCAGCACCCATATTGCAAATAGTGCCCTTACCAGTACAGGAAATCGTTTTTGCCCCTTCCCCAAAGTACTCAATGATGTACCCGGTCCCCCCTTTTACAGTCAGGATCCCGGCAAGTTTTAAAATGACATCTTTAGAAGAGGTCCAATTGTTCATCGAACCGGTCAGTTTAACGCCGATAATTTTTGGAAACTTAAGTTCCCAGGATAAACCGGCCATGACATCCACCGCATCTGCTCCGCCAACACCAATCGCAAGCATTCCAAGTCCGCCAGCATTCGGTGTATGAGAATCTGTACCAATCATCAATCCACCCGGAAAAGCATAATTTTCCAGTACCACCTGGTGAATAATCCCAGCTCCCGGACGCCAAAATCCAAGTCCATATTTTTGACAGACACTTTGCAGGAAGTCAAAAACTTCGCGGCTCTCATTTTCCGATCTTTCCAAATCCGCCCGAGCGCCCGTCTCTGCTAAAATTAAATGATCGCAATGCACTGTTGAGGGAACGGCGACTTGATCTCGTCCAGCGCTCATGAACTGCAATAGCGCCATCTGCGCCGTCGCATCCTGCATCGCTACTCTGTCCGGTGAAAATTCGACATAGGTCTTTCCCCTGCCGGCAGCTTCTTTCAAAGGAGACGCCAAGTGAGAGTAAAGAATCTTTTCAGTTAAAGTTAGTGGCTTCTCAATCAACCATCTCGCCACTTTCAACCTGCCCTTTAAAGCATGATAAAAAGCCTCAATTTTATCTAAATCAAAGAGCATAAAAACCTCTATCCTATATCTCTCCCACCATAAATGTTAATTATTTTTTACACAACCTATCGGTAAACGTCCTTTCTATGGTCTATGTTCACCACAACCACATAAACTTTTTTTTCGTAGATTTCATATACAATCCGATATCTGCCTACTCTAGTTCTATAGGCATTTTCAGATCCTTCTAACTTTTTGCAATCTTGAGGACGAGGATTGTCACCTAAAGATCTAAGTCTATCCCGGATTTTCTTTGCGAAAATGGGATCGATTTTCTCTAATGATTTTCTAGCTTTTGCGGTGACCTCAACAGTATATTTCATTAAAGC
>CAZOAX010000010.1:14867-17332 GCA_964577735.1 uncultured bacterium | reverse complement strand
GTTTTTTTTGCCATGATTCATCAACACTTGCAAAAGTGGTAATGTAAATCCTGCTGTTTTTCCCGTGCCAGTTTGGGCACTTGCTAATATATCATGCTCTTTAATGATAAGAGGGATCGATTGAGTTTGGATGGGCGTCGGTTCTGTATAGCCTTTTTCCGCAATAGCTTTGACGATTTCCTGTTGTAGTCCGAGATTTTTAAACGACATAGATTCCTAGAAATAATTTTATCTCTAATAATATCTCATGTTTTCATTAAAAGATATAAATTAAATTTTTCTGATCGTTGTATAAAGTCTTGGTTTACATCAGTCAATATGCTATTGACTAGCTGTACTACTGTGTGGTATGAATAGATTCATGAATAGACGTATTGTTCAGACAAAAGATTTTGAGGATGAGATTCTAAATCTAATAAAGAAAAGAAAGTTGAGTTCGGTTGACTTTGAAGACTTTAAAAGGAATTTGGCGGCTAATCCGGAGCAAGGGGATGTGATTGCTGGAACAGGTGGTGTAAGAAAAGTTCGTTTGAGGTCAACCGCTAAAGGCAAAAGTGGTGGATTTAGAGTATGTTATCTAAATATTGAGGATCGGTTGATCATTTTCTTCCTGTTTATTTATTCAAAAAATGAACAAGAAAATTTAACTCAGATGGAAAAAGTAGAATTGAAACAAATCGTCGAGGCTATCAAAAAAAGGATAAGAAATGAGTAAATTATTTAAAGGACTTAAAAAAGGGCTTGAAGATGCTTTGGCATATTCTGAGGGCAAGATTACCCTTAAATCTGATCTTATTGAAATTCCAGAACCGCCACGTAAATATAAAGCCAAAGAAATAAAGAAAATTCGAGAAAGCAGTCATTACTCTCAAGGTGTATTTGCAAAAGTTCTAAACGTCAGTATTAAAACTGTGCAGTCCTGGGAATCAGGCGTTCGAATACCTAGTCATGCAGCCTTGCGTCTTTTGGAAGTTGTTGATAAAGGTTATTATCGTCCACAAGTTTAAAGGTAACAAATGGAAGCGATGCCCAGTTTGAGTATTGCCGCGCCAAAGGCGGAGTTCTTTTCTGTTCCGGATTCAAAGGCTTTTAATAAGATCAAAGAGTTTACACGTCTCTATTTTGAAAAAGAGATGACGGAGATGCAGATCCAGATTCTGAATAAGCGGATCTATACGGTAATTACAAAAGAGGGGAATGTTCAGAACCTTGAGGCAGATGACTATGATCTTCTCGTGAAAATTTCAAAGGTCTGTAAACAGTTAGTTGTCAGTTCCAAATCAATTTGGATGCCGGAAGTAGTACCTCAAACAGATCGACAATATCTTATTTACAATATCATCAGAGGTAAGCTGCCTCCATTTGAGGAGATTTTTCAAGACTCGCAGTTGATCTCAAGCGTGCTTTGGTTGACCAATTTAGAACTTCTTGAAGAGGCGCGTACGCTTGTTCAGAACTTGCTTGCCGATATACACAGGCAACTTTCTGTCCCTATAGCTGAGAGCGATGAATTTCATTTGGAAATGATCATGGGCGATTTGCTCGCTTTATATCCATTCTTAATGCCGCAAGATGGGGAAATGATTAGATTGCCGGCTAAGATTGACGGCGTTTGGCAACTGGAAGATTATATTACCGATAGAATTGAGCTGACGCCTGAAATTTTAGGTTCTCCACTTGTTGCGTATGGCCTTTCTCCTTCTAATGAAAAAGCACCACCTTTATTGCTGTTTAAAGGAACCACTTATCCGACAGATGAGGGGGCTCTTTTGAGCTTCATGACCGATGTCAATCCTTTAGGTTCTGTCGGAAGTTATGGGTTTTGGCTTGGAATGAACAAGATTCAGAGTTGGATCGATAAACAACATTCGAAGATCATTGTTTATGGAAAAAGCCTTGGTGGCGCTCTTAGTTGGCGTACTGCACTATACTATCCGGATAAAATTGCAAAAGTGATGGCCTATGGGGCACCAGGATTTTCTCCACTCGCTTTGATCTGGCTTTTCGATGTAAATGTAAAATACCCTGACTTGCAGTTCAATTTCTTTTGTCAGAGAAATGACCTTGTACCTTTTTCAGACTGTGTCGCGACAAGTGGGGTCAATTATTATGAGGTTTTAAGCGCTAATTGCCAGGATAACGCGGTTGCCGCTCATGCCGATATGTACTCGACGCATGAAAGTTCGATGATCTTACACATGCAACAGGACTATATTCGATCCCGCGGTAAACGGGCACTTGTCACAATTGGACGTTTGAGTGGAACTTTATTGTTTCCACTTGCCTGTGCCGGGATGGTTGTTAGTGTGGCCTATAATACGCTGTTTAAGAAGTAGTTACTTCCCATTCAGAGAGTTCTTTTTCAAACTGTTCATCAGAGACGAGCCATTCAGGATCAAGCTCAAACCAATTATCATAAACGGATTTCAAGTTGATAATGCCTTGCATGATAAAAAACAGACGAC
>CAZOAX010000010.1:10827-14857 GCA_964577735.1 uncultured bacterium | reverse complement strand
ATTTAACGGTCGTCTCTCCCTCTTTGCATTCTCCAAGCTTATCGATCAATAGGTCTTTTTGTTCTTGTGATAGGTCAAGGGTGTTAATCTTTTGCATGATGTAGGGGAAGAAGTTGATCTCACCATGGTCTCTAACTGCCTGATCTAAATCCATGTAGTAAAGTTCATACAATCTTTTTCGGAATGGTTTATAAAGAGACCAAGTAAATAGATCGACCATACCAAATTGGTATCTTTCATTTTCGGTCATAGGGTAGAACCCTAAAGCTAAATATTTCCGGTAGATATCCATGATATGGACATCTTGAGCTATGGCAACAGCCTGTGCATCAGTGGTTGTTTGATAGGAAGAAATAAAGGTGTTCTCACCAGTCTTTGCTCGTATGACCATGATTTCTATCATTTTTTGATAGAAGTTTTGCATGATGTTCTGACGTATGGATTGCAGCTGCTTACGGATCTTTAATTCATAGATTTTTTGGGGATCATCAGATATCCCTTGTGTGATGATTCCTGACGCAATTTCAGCAGATGTTCTCTTAATCCCTCTTGCGCAGTAATCGCCCCCTTCTACAGCAAGTTTCAGAAGAATGTCTTCTGCTTCAACAGAACCTTCAGGAAGACTTTTAATATAGGCTAAAATGGTACTGCAAGATTCAATGGCATCCTCAAGATCATATGTAAACCCTTTTACAGCTTTTTCCTTGCAAAGAATAGAAACGAAGTCATTCATTTGTTCAGATAGTTGCTTAGCTAGAATCTCTTCCTTACTTAAAGTTGTCTCTTGTTCCCATTGTTCAAGACTCGTGTCAAAATCCTGTTTTCCGTATTTTTCCTTGAGTAGATCAATAAAGCGGTCATCGTCTTTAAATTTAGGTTTAAGGACTGCATAGCTCCACTTGATCTTTTCAAAAATCGTCAGAAAATCTTTAAAAGCATCATCTTTCGGAAGAGCCATGCCAAAATCGGCTTGTTTCGAGCAGTGCGCCACATTGATCTCATAAAGATCACTTGAGTCATTGTCTAGAATAAAGAGGATTTCATTGAATGTGAGGTTATTCCTCTCAAGCCAAGGTTGGTCTACTTCATTAAGTGAGGCACCTTTTTGACTCAAAAAAGCATTTTCGAATTTTTTCTGCACTGCATCACTTGCGCCCGGAAGACCGCTGGAAAGGGTCAAGAGGGCAAGACCTTTTGCAAAAGGGCCGCCAGAAAGAAGCATTGATGCATTCACAAATGTGGGCATATATTTTTCGACAAAGGAATTAATGCAGGAAGGAACTGCATTCATGGACTCAAGTGCATGGTAGGCGATAGGTACTCCCATTCCTATAGCGAAATTGCTAAAGCCAAAAAATGGCAAGGCTACCATACCGGTAACAAGGCCCACAGCTGTCATGGAGCTTGAATGATCTGCTAAGAAGGTAAAGAATTTTACGGTTGTTTCCTCGATCTTTTCAGGTAAAATCCCTGTCAATCCAAAAAACTGAACCCCTTGTTCATAGTTGCCGTTTTTAATGGCAGCGGAGGTTGGCATCAATAAAAGACTTGCAAAAGGAAGGACTGTATTTCCGATCGTTGCGCCCATTCTTAAAGATGGGTCAGGAATGAAAGGTAAGATCAAACTGGCAAGCGATGACAGACTTGAAAGTTCCTGGATCTGATAGAGCGAAGCCTGATAGTCATTTTTACCTTGCTTGACCTCTTGCTCTTGTTTTCTGGCTTGAGCGTAACTGTAACCGATCCCAAGGCCATAAAAACCTTCCATACTCATCATTCATCTCCCTTTCAATCAATTTAGAGGAGAATGAATTTTCAAAATAGATGAATTTTCCAGAATTCCCACTGAAAATAGGAATTTTGGATGAAATAAGTGGTTGTTTTACCAGAATTCCCATAAAAAATAGGAATTCTGGTAGAATAAAGAAAAGAGTAGGTTTTTATGAAAAATGGACTAAAACTCATTGAAACACCTTATATTGATACCCAAACCTTACTTCAGTTCTTTTCGGATTACAAGAAGCCTCGAGAAGCTATCTTGCGATTGGTCGAGAGTGGAGATCTAATCCGGTTAAAAAATGGTTTTTTTCTTATTCGTGAAAAAATTATGAATGGAATTCCATTTGAACAGGTAGCCAACATGTTGTATGGACCTTCTTATGTAAGTATGGAATGGGCTCTTTCCTTTTACGGAATGATCCCTGAACGGGTGCATACGGTCACAAGTATGACTCTCGGACGAAACAAAGACTATCATACATCCATTGGAGACTTCTCCTATTACACTCTATCGGCTGAAAGTTATTCAGTTGGAGTGATGTTAAAAAAAGCCCCAGACTTTGTGGGTAGTTTTTTAATGGCAAGCCCTGAAAAGGCCCTTGTTGATACTGTCTTCAAAACGTGTAAGAACTTGGATAAGAACCAATTAAAAGATGAGTTATTGGAGTCAAAGCGAATGGATCGAGAGCGCCTTCGTGGCCTTGATAAGGATCTGCTTGGGGAGATCATTAAATCTTATCGAGCAAAACATGTCTCTTATCTTGCAGATTTGGTAGGAGTATTATGAATTTTGATTCAAGTATTAGACAAATGTTGAGCAGCTATCCGGATGCAATGCCCGAGATCGATAAATTAAGAGAAATTTTGCAACAAACTGCACTTCTTGGGCTTGCTCGTCATCAGTTTTTTCAACATGCCGTGTTTTATGGAGGCACAGCATTACGGATTTTATATGGACTTGATCGATACAGTGAGGATTTGGATTTTTCGCTACTAAAACCTGACCCAGATTTTGACTTTACACCTTTTTTGCAGGGGATGCATCAAGAATTGATGGCTATGGGGTTTGCACTCGATATCGACCTTCGAAAAAAAAATCCAGATTCAGGAATATGGTCTGCATTTCTGAAGGGGAATACGATGACGATGCTCTTGTCTATAAAGGAAAAAAATAAAATAAAGGGGATTCATCCTGATCAAAAAATCCAGATTAAATTGGAAATCGACACAAATCCTCCTTTAGAACACTTACCAACAGAAAACAAATTAGTAAAAAATCCAATTCCATTCTATGTGTCCACATATGCACTTGAGGATTTATTTGCAGGAAAAATGCATGCAGCTCTATGCCGTAACTGGCAAAAGCGGATTAAAGGGCGAGATTGGTATGATGTGATCTGGTACATCCAAAAAGGTGTTCCTGTCAATTTAGTGCATTTAAGGGAAAGGATGCGCCAAACGGGTCATTTGCAATCAAAAGAAAAATTTGTAGAGAAAGATTTGCTTGAAAGAGTCCATGCAAAAATTAATGCGATCGACTGGGATCTCGCAAAAGCAGATGTTGCCATGTTTATCCCTGATAAGCAAAGACTTGCTATCTGGTCTAATTCATTTTTCCACGATTTAATAGATCATTTAAAAGTTGTGGATAGTGGGGGCTAAAAGCCGCCCCCCGCTAAGAAGTTTGACTAGATTTTATTCAAAATGGTTTCGAGCGCTTCGGGCACATTACCATCATGCAGGCTGGCAGCTTTTGCCATAATAGGTTCTTTTGCTGAGAGTTGTACACCATTCGCCTTATCCAGAAGGTGGTTTTTGACATCGCCATAGAAGTCATTCTTCCAAAGGTCAACTTTTCCGCATGTAGGATTATCTCTTAAGCATGAGTCAATTGTGAAGGTATGCGCTGCAAATTCATGTCCAATTTGAAATTCAATAGGGAATCCGACTTTTTCTATAAATACATAAACGTACTGAGTAATATCAGTATATTTTTTATCTTGAGACATAAAGAAGCCGTAAGGACGATCATTAGTGGCTCCTCTGATGTACATTTGTCCACCTTGGGCGATCACGATCTCTTTGATGCGATCGATTTTGCCGCGAATTTCAGTGACGTCGCAAGGAATGCGAACGGCGTCGAAATCCGAGACAACTTTAAAGTAATTTTCTCTTCCAGGGAACTGTTCGGTCATTTTCTTTTGAACTCTTGCGATATTTTTGCAATTACGTGCATCAATTTGGCCAAGAT
>CAZOAX010000010.1:0-10817 GCA_964577735.1 uncultured bacterium | reverse complement strand
ATCTGAGAAAATTACACGAATTAAACCATGTTGATCAAACGCATCATTTAGCACATCCTGATCGATTTGGCTCCAAAGGTTTTTCCAGCCTTCGGCTTTCCAATTCGCTTCATTAAGACTAAGTTCTCTCACTGTAGTCGCTACAGCTGTTCTAAAATCTGTTGGTTGCATATTTCCTCCATAATAATGTTAAAACATAATACATTATAAAGTTTTATTGATTCAATATATTCATTTAAAAGTTGTGGATGATGTGGGATAAGCATATACAGAAATTATGCGGTACAAGATTGGAATATCAGGCTCTTATGGGGGGATGAACTTAGGAGATGAGGCGATCCTCGAGGGGATTCTTCAGGCTTTGAGGTTGTCAGTGGATGCAGATATCGTTGTTTTTTCCTTTAATCCGGCAGATACGGAAAAAAGGCATGGCGTTCGGGCGATAGCTTTCCGCGAGATGCATAAAGAAGAGATTGTAAAAGAACTGGAAAAACTCGATTTATTTATCCTCGGTGGAGGAGGGATCTTGTTCGATGGGCTCGGGGAGAATTTGCTCCGCGATGTCAATTGGGCAGAAGAGCTTAGTGTTCCAGTGTTTATCTACGCCATTAGTGCCGGGCCTATTAATGGAGATGCTCTAAAAGAGTTGATTGTCAGTACCTTAAATAAGGTTGACCGAATAACTGTTCGGGAAAATGAAAGTAAGAGGCTATTAAATGAGATTGGCGTCACAAATGAGATCGTTGTGACGGCAGATCCGGCACTTTTAATTGAACCGATCACCTTTACAGAAGAAATGTTACAAAAAGAGGGGATTGATTTAAGTGACAATTTAGTCGGCATCTCTGTACGAGAACCGGGGCCGGCAGCTCCTCAGCTTGATAACATTGAGCATTATCATAGCATACTGGCCAACAGCGCAGATTTTATCATCGATAGATTTGATGCGCGTGTGGTTTTCATTCCGATGGAACCAAAAGCTGATTCCCAACATGCTCATGCAGTCATATCTAAGATGTCCAATATCAAAAAGGCAAGCGTTTTAAGAGATGAGTATACCTCCGGACAGATATTGGGCCTGACCAAGCACCTTTCTTTTGCAGTAGGCATGCGATTGCATTTTTTAATTTTTTCAGGATTGCAATCAGTGCCTTTTGTTCCTCTTGCTTATGCGTCCAAAGTTCGAGGCTTTTTAGATGATTTAGATCTAGAGCCGGTTATGATCGAAGAGTGGAGTCCAGGAAAGATCTGCGCAATGATCGATCGAGCCTGGGACACGCGCACGAAAATTAAGAAGAATTTGGAGAAAAAAGTCCCGAAGCTTAAGGAAAAAGCAAAAGAGACCAATCAGATCCTTTTAGAGTTTTTAAAAACAATTACCCCAAAAAGCTAATGCCTGTTTTGCGACGTCCTTCAGACAGTAAGGTGATAGAACTGCCAAAAAGAAATGGCATCATTGCGGCTGAAACAGATGTGCTCGTTGTTGGTGGAGGGCCAGCCGGCATTGGGGCTGCCTATGGAGCAGCCAAAAGTGGTTGTGACACCATTTTGGTTGAGCGTTATGGGTTTTTGGGAGGCAACGCAACAGCTGCCCTTGTGATGCCTTTGATGTCATTTCATACGCAGAAAGCGCGGAAAGAAAAAGAAGGGGATGTGACCTTGCTCCCAACGGACAAAGAGAAAGGAGGTGTTCCAGTCTTAGACGGAGTGGTCAATACATTTTTGGAGCGGCTTGTGAAAGCCGGTGGCGCCATCTCTCCTAGTTATAAGACAGGTTATACGGTTCCGTTTGATCCAGAATTGTTTAAGCTTGTTTCTTTGGAAATGTTAGATCAAGCCGGTGTGAATTTCCTTTTCCATGCTTTTGCATCAGATGTCATTATCAAAGACCATGTAGTAAAGGGAGTCATTTTTGAGACCAAGTCTGGACCCGTTGTGATCCATGCTAAAACCATTATTGATTGTACAGGAGATGGGGATATCGCTGCCCGTGCAGATGTTCCCTTCAAAATCGGCCGAAAAGAGGACATCCTAGTCCAGCCGATGACGCTGATGTTTCGAATGGGAGAATTCAACCATTTTGATTTTGAAGCCTACGTCAAAGACCATCCAGATCAATGGAAATCTGTCCATGGTCTTTGGGACCTCATTAAGAAGGCCGGTGAAAAAGGGGAATTGCAGCTGCCAAGAGAGGATATTCTATTTTTTGCAACGCCTCACGCTCATGAATTAAGTGTGAATTCCACCCGCGTCGTGCGAGTTCTAGGAACCGATGTTTGGGACCTTTCCTATGCAGAATTTGAAAGCCGCAAGCAAATGCGCCAGATCGCAAATTTCCTTTGTAAATACGTCCCGGGCTTTAAAGACTCCTACATCCTTCAAAGCGGTGTCAATATCGGTGTGCGCGAAACAAGAAGAATAACAGGGGAGTACGTTCTGACAGAAGAAGACATTCTGAACGCTAGAAAATTCCCCGATGCGATTGCAAGAAGTACTTATCCTGTGGATATCCATAATCCGGAAGGATCTGGCACTATTTTAAAAAATGTGCCTGAAGGGGATTATTACGATATTCCACTTCGGTGCCTGATCCCGCAAAAGATCAACAACTTGATTGTTGCCGGCAGATGTATTTCAGGAACGCATGAAGCCCATTCATCCTATCGCGTCATGCCTGTTTCAATGGCGACAGGTCAAGCTGCCGGGGTCGCAGCGACACTTTCAGTCAAAAAACAAACTCCTCCCCGGCAATTGGCAGCTGCTGAGGTACAGGCTGAGCTCAACCGCCAAGGTGCTAACTTATAAAAATGACCAGGCGACGATGCGGCTTTTTTTTTGACCTTGCCCCATTTCAATAGTTTTGACTTGAGTGGGTTGCTGCATTTTGAGGGTTTTGTAAATGGCGGGAAGATTGCTTTCCTTTGAAACAAGGGTGGTAAACCATTTACAGTTGACATTTGGACTTTCTTTGATCATTTGCGCGATAAAGGCGGGTTCACCGCCTTCACACCAGAGCTCGTTGTTTTTTCCGCCGAAATTCAAGCCTTTCGTCTTCAGGTTTCTATTCTTTCGTGATGTTCCGGCTTGAGCTTCATTTGCAGATCGATGAAAAGGGGGATTGCAAATGGAAATATCAAAAGTTTCGTTTGGAGCAATTACACCTTTGAATATGCTTCTGGGATCTGATTGCAAGCGTAGCTCGATCACTTTCTCAAGTCTATTAAGTTTAATATTGTTCTCTGCAATGGAAATGGCTGTTTTATCAATATCTGTTCCGACAAAATGCCAACCGTAACTTTTATGTCCTAGAAGGGGGTAGATACAATTGGCTCCTGTTCCAATATCGAGAATGCGGATGCTTTGCTCTCTATTAACTAGATCAGCCACGTGATGGATATAGTCCGCTCGACCGGGTATGGGTGGGCACAAATAACCATCGGGGATGTCCCAAACAATATTGTAGAAAAGCAATAGGATGGCTTTATTCAGTGCTTTTACAGCATGTGGATTTGCAAAATCGATGGACTGATTGCCGAAGCGGTTAACAAAAACAAATTTTTCTAATTCTGGACACGTCCGGATCAACTCTTTAAAGTCATAAAGCCCGCGATGGGGATTGCGAGGATGAAGCTCGAGTTTTTCAGTCATGTTTTTTGAGGGTAAGTATTGGTTTAAGTGGCATAATATCTCCATAATAATGAAGATAAGCATATAGATTTAAATCTTTGGTTTCCTTGTCTTGCTTTTGAAATAGACCAATAGCAAAAATTTCATCCGGATAACGTTCCAGAGCTCTTTTTAGAATGGTGTTTTCAATTCCGTTTAAAAGACCCTTGCCAAGAGAGTCTGCAAGCAGGATTATATGCCCTTTCTCTACAAATTGAGTAGGGAGTGAAAATGCCTCAGTAAGCTCTGTAATGAACAGTGGCAAAATCAATTTTGCAAGTGATTGGTACTCTGAGACATATTCGAACAGCTTGCCATTGTCATTTTCGACCTGCTCGATAACACCCGGAATCATGGTCTTGGAAATGTTCTCAATTTGTTCTGCATTGATACCGGATATAATCTCAATCAGATCCATTTTTGAGATTATAGCAGTATGAAAAATTGGATTTGATGTATGTAGGGGTGATGATGGCTCCATTTGAGATTATCCTTTGTATGTGATAGCCAGAACACTATTCCAACCCCATAAATTTAAGTCAAATTATAACGCGTTTATTTCTTTTGAAAGATCCCTTAATTCTTCGATTCTCCAGCCGAGTGCCCGGTCCAGGTAATCAAGTTCAGAAGATCTATCAATCATAGGAGCAAGTGACCCAGTCCATTTATTGGGTGATGGGATGGCGCGATCTAAGTCTTTATAGAGTTCATTGAGATCGATGCCATGAGCGGCATGATTGAGTTGGCCTATGTAGTGATCGAATAAGCTTTTCGACAATTTAGATTCTGAAGATTCAATCAGATCTTTAGTTTTGTTAAACTGTGAAATGAAATTTTCAATCCGTATTCTCAAAAGAGTATTTTGCTGTTCAATTTTTTGAACCCAAAAAGCAGGGGTCGATTCTGGCCTTGGCGGAGTCCAGTAAAGGCTTTCTTCCCACGACTGATCTGCTCTAACTTGCATTGTACGTCTGTTATAGAGATCTTCAATTTCACTCTCATCACCTACTACAACAGAAAAGAAAAGACGGCTTTCATTGAATATGGGTTCTGAGTGGACAGCGCCCTTATCATTATCTCCCACGATAAAAAATACCCCTTGGCCTGCCTGTGCGCTCTCAGCCAGATTAATATCCAGGAATTGGTTTAGAAATGCACGGTCATTGTAGCATGAAAGGAAAATGCTTCTTTGGTCAGTTGTTAGATCATAGAGATAAGTAGAAGGTCCTTTTAAAGTTGCGGCAAACTTATAAGTTAACCTGGGATAAAGTACGACATTGCCAAGTCCATAATCGCCACCGTCGATATGCCAGCGCGGGGTATCGGAGGATGCATCTGCTGCGAATGATCGGACTGAGACCCATGCGCTATTTTTATTTGCGGATGCCATTACTTGTCTTGCAAGACGAGTGATAATGTCTAAAGCGTTTTTTATCATTTCCGGATCATTAGTGCCTATGTTTTCCATAAAGCTAAGTAGGCGTTCTTCAAGTTCATCCGGTTTGCCAAATTGGTCGAATTTTGATGTTGTTTCAATATTCAACTGGCTCAATTTCTCTGATTCGTCCTCTGACAAACCAAGATCGGTATATTCAAAGCTTTTATTACTTTCCAACATAAGGGGATCAAAGGAGAATCCTTGAGTCTGCATGCATATAATAATGAACATGACGTATAGTTTATTAATCATTTAGCATTCCATTAATTTAATTATAAAAATAATAAATGTTATGTTGGTTTAGGTCAAATCCTAAAAAAGTGTTGTAGGAAATCCCTTTGCCTCGAATAATTTGAAATCAATATCCAGGCGGTAATCCCAGGCGGTAATCTATGTTAACTCCTAAATTGAAAGCTCTTGTTGTGGCCGTTATCGCCGCATTCTTTACATTGATCGTTTTTAATAACGTAACAGACTATGAAACCAATCTCCTTTGTGTGCAAAGCGTACTCGGCATGGAAGGCATTCAAATTCGAAATGTGCTGTGGCGGGCGATTGAATCCCCAGGGATCATTACCGCAGTTTACGTGTTGATCATCGTTACTGAAGCCATCATCGCCTTCCTTTGTTGGCTTGCCGCCATTTTACTTTTCTCTGGGCAAGGAGGGAAACTATGGGCAACTCTTGGTTTAACGCTTGGATTTAGCTTATTCATGTTCGGTTTTGTCGCCATTGGCGGGGAGTGGTTCTACATGTGGCAGCATCCCACCTTTGCCGGCCTCCAACAAAAAGCCGCCATTTTTGCTCTCGTCATGCTCGGCAGCCTCCTATTTGTCACCTCAAAAGATTGATTATAATACCAAATTATGGTACCATTAAATTATGAGCAAGAAGCATCAGCGAACACTAGAAGCTATTTTTAAACAGCCGGTTCAATCGAATGTGGTTTGGAAAGATGTCGAATCTTTAATGCGCTTCTTGGATGCTGAAATTACAGAGGGGGAAGGCTCGCGGGTTCGATTTGCATTGAATGGAATCCGGGCTACTTTTCATAGACCCCATCCAAAAAAAGAAACGGATAAGGGAGCATTAGTCTCAGTGCGACGGTTCTTAGAAAATGCAGGAGTAAAACCATGATGAAGTATAAAGGTTATAGCGGGCACGTAGAATATGATGACGAAGCCAAAATTTTTCATGGCGATGTGCTAGGAATTAAAGATGTTGTTACTTTTCAGGGTACGACTGTTGATGAAATTGAACAATCGTTTAAAGATTCAGTTGATGATTACTTAGCTTTTTGCAAAAAAAGAGGGGAAGAGCCGGAGAGACCCTTCTCCGGTAAGTTCAATTTGCGTATTCCTCCTGAACTTCATGCAAAATTGTCTATAGCTGCGCAGATTCAAGGTGACAGCCTTAACAATTATATCACGAAAATGCTTCAAAAATAGCTAACAGGTTCTACCGTTGTACTCTTTACACATTATGGAAAGATTCAAAGTAGTCTCGTTTATTAACGAGCAGAGTTGCGAAAGCTTGTCTAGTTCCAGTTTTAGCAGAGTATTATCAGAACTATTGTTAATGTAGTTTTCTGCTGCACTTACTACATTTAGACATGTTTTTTGTAAATTTTTATAAAAACAAAATAGACCTCGTACGAGATCGTTTGTGGATTCAATGGGTGAATCTGGACGCTCGAAAGAAGTATACAAACTATGAAGTAAAGCAAGGAAATTATAGAAATTCGTTTGAAAATTCTCCAAATGTGTCTTAAATTTTTGAGGTTCTTTTGAATCAGATTTTTCTAATAGATCGCAGTACATCTTAACGTTTCCTAAGTTATCATAAACTTTTTGTATCTGATCACTAATCAATGAAATCCAATGCGATGGCAGTTGCTGAAAACAATAAAGATTCCCTCCAGCTATATTTCCAAAATTAGAACCATGAATTTCGACATTTGAATTACTCATTTATTTTGGGCTCCTTTGTGTCATTCTTCTCTGTGCCTGACTTTAGATTAAGATCACCTCCTACAGCGATCCCATAGTTAGAACCACCTATATTAACACTGGATGAGTTAGAGTTTTTATTTTTTGATTTGAAAGATTGTCTTTTTTCCCATGTGAATAAAGCGCCAAAGATGTCAAAAATTTTTCCCATAATTCCTTTAATAAGTTTAATGTTGTTGGCTAGTAGTTTCCTCAACTTTTATGGCGATGAAGTGGATTTCTCTGACGCCGGCGACGATTTGGCCGCCTTTGTGGAGGGCTTTTAGGAGGTCTTTGTCGACGGTTTCTTCCATTTTGGTTGCTTCGAGGTGTCTTGCGTCTTCGAGTGAGGTTGTGACAATGATCTTGGATTGGCGTCTGACTTGATAGTTGCCAATTTGATGGAACTTGTCTGTCATGCTTTGCAGAATGGACTGGGTTAGAGCCCTTTTTTCTTCTTCGAGTTCTTCAACTTTAATGCTGATTTCTTTGTGGCGTTTGATTTGTTCTTCGAGATTCATAGGGTGCCATTTGGTTAATAAAATATTTTATGGTATAGCTCATTTATTTTGGAGATTTAAAAATGAATAAGCCAACGACCAATGATGCGGGAATGCCCGTGCCAAGCGATGAATTTTCTTTGACGGTTGGGCCGGATGGACCGATCTTATTACAGGACCATTATCTGATCGAG
Source organism: uncultured bacterium (assembly GCA_964577735.1). Lineage (GTDB taxonomy): Bacteria > Chlamydiota > Chlamydiia > Chlamydiales > Parachlamydiaceae > CAZOAX01. The sequence goes on along the minus strand of CAZOAX010000010.1, from coordinate 3,031 downwards.
CAGATGGCGAATTTTAATCGGGAGAAGATTCCGGAAAGGCAACCGCACGCGAAGGGCTCGGGGGCTTTTGGTCATTTCGAAGTGACAAAAGATGTGAGCCGGTTTACAAAAGCGGCTGTATTTCAGCCAGGTGTAAAGACGGAAACGCTTATACGGTTTTCGACAGTTGCAGGGGAGCAGGGGAGTCCTGACACTTGGCGTGATCCTCGTGGATTTGCTTTAAAGTTCTACACGAGTGAAGGTGTCTATGACATGGTGGGAAACAATACGCCTGTATTTTTTGTACGCGATCCAATGAAATTCCAGCATTTTATTCGCTCTCAAAAAAGGCGGGCAGATAGTGGCCTTCGCGACCATGACATGCAATGGGATTTTTGGACATTATCGCCGGAGTCGGCTCATCAGGTCACTATTTTAATGGGAGACCGGGGTATTCCAAAGACATGGCGCCATATGGATGGGCACTCAAGCCACACCTACATGTGGGTGAATGCTAAGGGCGAGCGGTTCTTTGTCAAATATCACTTCAAAACCAATCAAGGCAATGAGTTCCTCACACAAAGTGAAGCCGATCGTCTAGCCGGTGTGGACGGGGATTATCATCGCAGAGATCTATTCAATGCGATCAAAGAAGGTAAGCATCCAAGCTGGACATTGTTTGTGCAGATCATGCCTTTTGAAGAATCGAAGACCTATCGTCTCAATCCATTCGATCTCACTAAAGTATGGCCGCATGCTGATTATCCACTCCATGAAGTGGGCAAGCTGACTTTGAATAGAAACCCAACTGATTTTCATACAGAGATTGAACAGGCAGCATTTGAACCGAATAATTTAGTGCCTGGGATTGGGCCAAGCCCGGATAAGATGCTCCTTGCACGGCTTTTTTCCTATGCCGATGCACATCGCGCGCGTCTTGGTGTCAACTACAAGCAGATCCCTGTCAATCGTCCTACGTGTCCTTTTCATAGTTATAGCAAAGATGGGGCGATGCGGGTTGAGAATGTCTCGGATCCGGTTTATGCGCCCAATTCAAAAGGGGGGCCACACGCTGATGGCGAGCGGTATCCGCAACTCGAAGTGTGGGCAGCCAACGGGGAGTTTGTTCATGCTGCATATACCAAGCGAAAGGATGATGATGACTTTAGTCAGGCAGGAGACCTTGTGCGCAAGGTAATGGATGATGCTGCAAGGGAACGCCTTGTCTCAAATGTTGTGGGGCATTTAAAAGATGGCGTTTCAGAACCCATATTAAAGCGAGCTTTTGCGTACTGGCGTAGCATTGATAAGGATATTGGCGCTCGGATCGAAAAAGGAGTCAATGGATGAGTCGCTTGAAATTTCTAAAGATCGCTTTATTTGCAGTGGGAGCGATATTTGCATTCGGTATTTACCCGTTAACCATCCTATGGCCAGCTGGATGGGCTTGGCATGAAGGCGGTCAGTCAGCCTATTTGCAGATGATCCTTGGGATCTACTTCACTTTAGGGATATTTTTGATGATGGCATCCAAGAGACCTCTTGCGAATCTTAGTCTGATTTGGTTTACGGTCTTTTCAAGTCTTGTCCATGCGGGAATTATGGCCGTTCAGTCTTTTGTTTATCCCAATCAGATGGGACACCTTTTAGGGGATGTTCCTGCGCTATTAATGGTTGCGCTCATTTTAAGTTTGTTAACTCCAAAGGAAATTGTATGAAAATATTTAATCTGATTTTTTCATTTTTTATGGTGTCATCCCTAGTTGGTGATGAGGCCTTGGAAATTGCAAAAGATGCCTATATTTACGGTTATTCGTTGATTACAACGGAGATCACCCGTGTTCAAATGAGCAATGTTGCAAATGTGGAAGAACTAAAGGCTCCCATGGGGCAATTTATCAATGTAAAAAAATATCCACCGGCTGATTTCCGGGGTGTTTCAGCACCTAACGCAGATACTTTATATTCGGTTGCGTGGGTTGACTTGAAAGAACCGCAAGTCTTTAGTCATCCTGACATGAAAGATCGGTTTTATCTATTTGAAATGGTCGATCTTTGGATGACCGATTTCATGACACCCGGAACGCGCACTGCAGGGGGCGCGGCTGCAAAATATCTTTTGACTGGCCCCAATTGGAAAGGGGACGTGCCGGTAGGTATGACCCATATTCCTGTGGCAACAGACTATATGGTTATTTTAGGACGTATTTACGCAAATGGCAGTGAAGCGGACTATGAAAAAGTCAATGCCCTGCAAAGCCAGCTTAAGATCACGCCACTTTCTGGTGTGTCACAAACACCTGCTGTTAATCCTAATCCTGGATTTAGTATGACAGCGAAGCCGCAAGAGATCATCAATGCGATGGATATCTCGACCTACTTTAATCTAATGGCGAAGTTGATGGGCAATGTGGCTCCTCCGGCACCGCAAGACACCGAGATCCTTGCTCGGATGGCCAAGATTGGGCTTGTACCTGGAAAACCATTTGAGCCAGATCCTGCGCTTTTAGCTAAAATCAAAGACGCTGGCAAGCTTGGCATGGACCTCATCAATGCCAATCAAAAGAACATGGGTCAAGAAGTCAATGGCTGGACGATCTCTAAAGGACTTGGCGTTTACGGGACAGATTATCTTAAACGTGCAACTGTCGCAGCCTTTGGTTGGCCAGCAAACTTGGAAAAAGATGCGGTCTATCCTTATACTTTTGTAGATAGTGCCGGCACTAAGTTGACAGGCTCAAATAGGTATGAACTCACTTTTGCAAAAGGTCAAACACCGCCGGTCAACGGTTTTTGGTCGATCACAATGTATGAGATTGATGGTGGCTGGTGGTTTGTTCCAAATCCTCTTAATAAGTTCACCGTCAGTGAGCGTAATGATCTTAAATACAATGAAGACGGCTCATTGACACTGTACATTCAAAATGAGTCGCCTGGGAAAGAAAAGCAAGCCAACTGGCTACCGGCTCCGAAATCTGACTTCCTCCTCATGATGCGGATGTACTGGCCAAAGGAGAACAACCCGTCCATTCTGAACGGCAGCTGGCAGCCT
>CAZOAX010000009.1:0-17510 GCA_964577735.1 uncultured bacterium | reverse complement strand
CACACGTAGCGATATTGAACATTTCTATATATGGGCAAGTGACCCTGAGGTCGCCAAAAGTATGACTTGGGAAGCTTATACTTCTAAGTTGGAAGCTGAAAAATTTCTAATTGAAGTTGTTGAGAAGCATCAATGGTTTAATGCGATTTGTGTGGATGGAACGCCGGTTGGATCTATTACTTTGACCCAAGGCAACGGGATGGCAAGTTGCAAAGCAGAGCTTGGCTATGTGCTTGCAAAATCCTATTGGGGTCAAGGTATCGCTACTGCCGCAGTAAAACGGGCAATCCAGATGGGATTCCCGTAGTATTTGTCCATGGAGGTCCAGGAGCCCATTTTAAGGCAAGCGATCATCGGTGGTTCGATCCGGAAAAATATCGCATTATTGCTTTTCAGCAGCGGGGGACCTATAAGTGCTCTCCATCAGCTGAGGATTTATCTACGAATGGGAATCTATTTAGAGACATAGGCATTGAAACTTTGGCAAAGGATATGGAAGTGCTTCGGGAGCACCTTTGTGTTGAAAAGTGGCTTGTCTTTGGGGGGTCATGGGGCTCAACGCTTGGACTATACTATGCAGAAGAATATCCCAACCATTGTTCAGGGCTCATTATCCGCGGCATATTTCTATCGACTGAACAAGAGTTAGCAGATTTTTATACGCCTGAAAAAATTGATGAAAAGGCAAAAGGCTGGAACAGGACAGCTTTAGAGCGGCTTCAAATGTATGCAGAAGATAAAGGACTTGACGCATCGGCAGAAAGTATGACAGCCAGCTACCGTAAAATGATCATTGAAGATAATGACATTCGAGCTGCTGAGCTTTGGAGAGCTTATGAAAAATACATTGAAAACGACGATCCGGAAATGTTTGAGAAAATAATAAGCGATCGCTCAAAAGTCTCAGGAGATGATCGATCTGTCGGACTTTGGGAGACACAAATATTCAACGATATTATTAAAAAGAAGATCGATATTTTGTCAGAGGCTCGCATACAGAACCTTGCCTGTATCCCTATAAAGATCGTCCAAGGCAGCAACGATCCTATTTGCCCTCCGGTTATAGCTAAGAGAGTCGTTGAAAAGCTTCCCTTTGCCGACTTCTCTCTTATTGAAGGCGGGAGGCATTCTCCCTACAGCCATCCCGGCATGATCGATGCCCTAGTTAGAGCCACCGATCAATTTGCCCTCAATGGCCAGTTTTCATAAATATATATTTGGGCTTTTCTGACTTTGTGGATCGCGCACGATAATATGTGCGCTAATGCATGCTCGGCCCTTCGGTGGGTCGTTTACACGACCTCGGGCCTGTGCTGCATTTCCACTTTGCCATAAAAGCCACGGTGGCAGCAAATGGGATTTGCTGCAGAATATGCCCGCTTTGAAAGCGGGTCAAAGTAATTTTAAACTGCTTTTCCACTCGCAAGATTTCCTTGCGAGTGGTTACATAGGACAGGTCGTTGAAAGACTGATTGTCGTCACCGACTTGAGAAATAGGCACCCAAGGTGCCTATTTATATGATATCTTAGATGAAGATGCTGAGTTCGATGAACCACTCGTTCGATCTGAAGCGCATTTTCCACTGCTCACCGGAGAGGTCTACTGCACCACCGGTGGAGGTTCTTAGATAGTGCGGGCCCTTGAATTTGCCGGCATCAAAATAGCGGTAACCGGTTGTGATAGCCCAGGCATCGCTATAGTTGTATTCAAGGCCGACTTGTACTGTATAGGTAAAGTTTCTGTGATGGGTGTACTGGTTTTCAGCATTGAAGCTTGGGAAGGGGAATGAGGATCCTGTTGGGGGGAGCCCGGTTGTTCTAAAGTTTGAGATCGCTAGATTGCTAACGCCAACTCCAGCTCCAATGAGCGGATAGACGGTTCCGCAAGCGATATTCCAATTTAGGCATTCAAAGTCGCGAAGAAGGATATTTGCAGAAAAAAGGACCGTTTTAACATTGAGATCAAATTCTCGCGTGTAAGATGAACCGCCATCTACTGGTGTCTGGAATTTACGATACTTGAAAGTAGAGCGATCAGAAAAGCTTACTTCCAGATCCAAGAACTGTTTGTATTCACAACCGATGGCAAGTTCTGCAATACCTGTATTGCCAAGCTTAGAGTTGTATCCTTGTAATGCAGGGTTCCAAGCGGTAATCGGTGCTGAAACGTGGGCAGATTCAGCAAACGAAACACCCGAGCCAAGCTTAATGTAAAATGCTTGATCGCACGGGTGGCAGATGCATTTAGCATCGGCCGTGCCGGTAAGGCCGGCAGCAAGTAAAAATAGGGCGAATAGTCGTTTCATAGAGTTCCTTTAGAAAATGATTCCTGTTCTTGTAAATTCAAAATAAATCCTTCCATTCACAGAGGAGACAACGAGGTCAAATGTCTGTCCATAAGAGGGATTGATGCCGATTTTCGTAGAAGCTTCTACGATACACTCTGTCACCATGGAGTTGACGATGGTATCTAGTTCAAGGTTGATCAGTTTGGTCGGTGAAAACCAAGTGACGATCAGGCCACCTTCAACGGATATGTAGTTTGCAATATCTGTGTAGATCCCATCTGCATTTTGCATGCATAGAAAAGAGGCCGAGCACGTGCCCACTTTTTCATTATTGGTATTGTAAAGCGGGGCTCTTCCGGCAAGGTATCTGGAGCTAATAGTTGAACTATCTCCTGATACATTGGATGTAGGGATCTCAATAAAGCTATCGACAAAGTCTTCGACAGAAAGATAGTAGGTTGGGTTGTTGGTTTGAAGTGTTGCATGGGCATGAGCAATAAATACCATGCACACTAAAATTTTTTTCCACATAAAAATGGCTCCATTTTGTTCAAATTGAGCCTTGGTTATAGGGGAAATTGGTAAATTTTTCAAATAATTTTTCTTAATGCGATCTTAAGATTATTTTGCTATAATTACTCTAAATTTTATGGAATTTCTATGATTTTTCGGACTTTAATCGCTGCTTTATTTGTTTTTGTGCATTTAAATGCAGCAAATCATAAAGAGTATTTAACGCGTGAAGATTCCAGTCTGAGTGCAGTTTACTATAGTGCTCCGGAGGGGAAAGATTCGTTTCCTCTTGTGCTCTATGTGGATGGCTCGCTTAAACAGTCGATACAGAATAACTTTTCCTTCCTTTCGTTGTTGTTTAGTACAAAGAATATTGGGGTTGTCGCAGTTGAAAAGCGGGGGCTTGACAATGAAGAAGAATGGCTTTTGCATGATTGTTATGAAGAACGGCTTTCAGATCACGTTTTGTTGATCCAGAATCTAAAGAAAATGATCCCGGGTTGGAATGGGCAGTTGATTTTGATTGGATCCTCTGAAGGGGGAAAGATTGTTCCGAGGCTTACACTAGAATTTCCTGAAATCACTTTTGGAACAGTTTTAATTGGGTCTGGCGGTGGAATGTCATTTGGGGATGAGATCAGGTATCAGATTAATCAGATCATGCTTGAAGATGGAGAAGATCCCATTGATGATGAGATCGATCAAGAGTATGCTAAGATACTCAATGAACCTAGCTCACTCACAGATTTTTTTGGAAAGACCTACAAGTGGTTTTCATATTATTTACGATACGATCTGATGGCGGATCTGTTGAAGATTGAAACACCGTTGTTGATGATTCATGGAGTAAAAGATACGCATATCCCGGTGGAAAGTGCCGATCTTATTCAATCGTACTTTGATTTCGCTCAAAAAAACAATCTGGAATACTTCCGCTATGATGACCTCGGGCATTCCATCAGCAAGCGAGTGGACATTTTTTTTGCTATTTTAGAATGGACCGATCAAAAACTTGTACAGGAAATGCTGCAAGCTGTAGAGTAACCCCTAAATTATTTTAGGATGGTTTACGATGTTTGCTCCCTTTACAACAGATTTGATGGATATCAATGTATCTTTGCCTCTAACTTGCTCCTACACTTTTAATTTTTCAAAGTCATTTAAACCTAATAAGGTCGAAGAGGTCTCATCTTTCGTAAATGGAGTTTACTCTAAATGCCTAAGTGCAAGTGTAAGCTATAACAATGAAACTAAAGTAGGCGATGAGCAAATTGAAGTGAAGCTTGCTTTAAGTTCTTCTATATGTTCATCCATCCCTTCCAGATGCACTTTCAATTTTGAGTATTCAGAAGATAACTTCTTAGATCGCGCAGATGAGGCTGCATCCTTCGTCAGCGATATTTTTTCTAAATTTCCAAACTTATCATCTGAAGAGAGAACGCAGCTCTATAAAAAAGGAAGAGTTGAAATTTCACAAACTAATTTTGAAAAAGTGACAGATCTTCAAATTTCTACATTCAAAAAAGCCTTGAAAGACAGAATCGTAAAAGATTTGACAGATGATCTTGAAGTTGATTTGGGGACCGATAATTATCCGGAAGGTGCACTTAGGGATGTCGCGCAGGCAGTATTTAACAGGACTGCACTGGCTTGGTACTTTCCTACTAAAACATCTACATGCATTAAAGTTTTAAAAACAAATATCGAAGTCCGAATGCAATTATCGTTCTAATCGTTCTAATCGTTCCAGAGGATCCAGTAGTTAACTCCTTCACGCGGAGTGCGTACAAGGTGAAGGCGGCGGTTGACAATGTCATCTGGCTGCAGGAGCCTCTGATATAGGTCATCGAAGAAAGCCGGCGAATCAGTGAAGAAGTGATGCAGATTTCGAGTTCCATTGATGGGGGTTGCATCGACAACAGAAACATCTTCAACTTGCATGTCCAGCAATTCCAAGGCTTCTTCAAATTCGTATTCAACCGTACGGTTTTCTGGAGGGGTCATTACTTGAGCTTTTCGGCCAAGACGTCTTCCACGGTTAATCCAGTGACTCATAAGTAGAGCGCGGTCATTAGAGGAGACAAAAGCAGTCAGATGCTTGGATACTTTTTGCATACTTTCTTTGAATTTATTGCTGAAGGCGTCAGCAGATACATCAGGAGCAGACAAGATGACATGATTTAAAGTGGAATGCTCCGGCTGGTCCGCCATCCATACTAATGCATCTGAGATGGTCTGACAGCCGAGACTGCTTCCCATTAACCAGATGTTTTCAGCTTTGATCTGATTGAGCACGTGCCCTAAATCGGGAGCCGATTTGGTAGCGACTTCTTGAGCTGCCAGGTAGCCTCTGAAGCCATCTCCTTGATTGCCGGGCCAATCAAATAGCAAGACGGGTGTGTTAATATCAAGCGCGTAGGCAGTGTAGGCCGTCTTTAATGCTGCAGAATGAAACCAGTCGCGGTATCCCCAAACAACAACAAGTAACGATTTGTGAGGAGATGCTTGAACAGCTTTTGCGATCTCGGTATAAAAAGTGTCTTTTGGAACCTCTTCTTTTCCGATCCACCTCATGCTATCGGTGTCAAACCACTCGAAAGGCCGGATGGTTAAATATGGTGAAATGTGCACATCGAAAGTGCCGGTAGAGATAGTATCGCTTAAAATGTTGCCCCTATCTTCAGTTTCGAGACGATTCGTGGCATAAAAGAAGCGAAATGTTCTGTCAGCAATACTTGGGAGCCTTCCAGCAAATGATGATCTGACAGGGATAGGGCCAATGCCTGTAAAGTTGCGGATTAAATAGCCTGCTGCAAGAGTGAGAAGGATCAGGAACAAAAGCAAAAATGTTTTAGTTTTCATGACGTTTCCAAAGCATGTGAATTAAGATGATTCCAGCCATACCGGCAGCTAAATGTTTCAGCGTATGTCCGCTGACTATTTCATTAGTGAGTGCCCAAATTTCATGGTCGTATATTTCAAATACTCTTGCGAGACCAAAGAGCAAAATGGCGATGCCAATATCCCATCTTAAGAAGACGATTGTCGCTAAAATCGTAAAAAGTTGGACGCCAATGTAGAATCGAAGATCACCCGTTTGCTGCCAGTAAACCACACTAAAAAGACCAAAAGCGACAAGCAGAGGCCACATCAAGAAACCTGCTCGCTTACTGATCCTTTCAGCGATCAAAGCCGCCACGTATGACATGAATGTAATTGTCATGGGTAGCCTATCCCAAACGAGTGTGGCATTTTCCGGCGACAGGTGATAATAGGAAGAGCCAATGGCTGTTAGTATAAGCCCAATTGAGAACACTGTCCAAATGATGTTCACTCTTTGAAATAAACCCCAAATGCCCGCTATTGCAAACAAGACATTCGAAAAGACATTCCAGCCATTTCTCACGCCTAAAACAGTTCTTTGGTCTGCAAAATCATGATAGGCATCCGGTTGATAGATGGGGCCGACAACTATTCCCATTAAAACAAGAAAAGCAGCAAGTGAGATAAGGGTTTTACTTTTCATTGCCCCACCAGTGGATCCAAGCTTCTTTATCAAGACCGTAGTCAACATCTAAATAGTTGGATAATTGCTTGAAGATGTTATCGCCATAGTTATCGGTTGTGTCCAGTGTTTCAAATTGTAGAGTTTCTAAAACCACCGGAACACCCTTCTTATCTCCAAGTGAAAGTGCAGTTAAGCCGGCAGCCCTGCGAACGTAAAAACTTTCATCATCAAAGAGAGGAGTCACAATGCTTAAAGCTGAAGGATCGGTGCTTTCCTGCAGCCCTTTGGCGATCGCGTAACGGACAAGTTCAGGTCCACTTGTGAGGTCTTTAAGCGAGCTTGGAGAGTTTAGTGCAAGCGAGAGGGTGGCATAGTAGCGGATTTCTTCTGAAGGGTCTTCCTTGGCGATTTTTAATAGAAGAGGAGTTGAGTCGGGAGTCCAGAATGACCCAACCAGGGAAACTGCCATCTTTCTAGCATAATCAGAGGGGATGTCTTTGATAAGAGCAGCTTTAGCAGAAGTGTTTTTATGTCTGAGGGCCCAAAGAATGCCGTAGTTAAATGCATCTTCTTTAGACGGGTCGTGAAGCAAAAAAGCAAGATCCGGATCGTTCTTTCTGTCTATGAAGCGTTCAAGATCAAGCTTCTCATAGATCTGACGACGTCTATCATAGTTTGCAGTTAAGAGTTCTTTCGGCTCCGCTGCTTTCAAAGGTCGGTAGGTCTCTTGTTGATCCATCGTGTTTTTATGGAATATTGTGACAAGATCTTCTGTTGAAATGCCCCAGCTGTGATTTTCAATACCCCAATGAAGGCCGTTGCCGCGTGTGAAGTCATCAACACCTTCCGGATAGGTGCTATTTTTGCCAATTTCCACAAAAAGAGCACTGGACCATTCTTTAGGAGACTGAGGATACTGGATATTGGCGTTGCTGATATTTTTGAATACATACGTGTTATCGCCACCTGTATTGATAAAGATCCCGACCGCTTTTGGCTTTCTTGAGGTTCCGACACTTTGATCGGTGCCTTCGTAGTGATTATGGCTTCCTGTATTGATAAACATCCCGATCGATCGATCTCCTCCCACTCCAAGTGATCCCCAGCCCCCATTGAAATAGTTGTGATCTCCCTTCTTAAGCACAAGTCCGGCAGCTAAATGCAGTCCTTGTCCTTGCGCGTCATAGTCAGCTTCAAATCGATCATAGGAGCCTTCAGAGACAACAATTCCAGCTCCTAAAAAATAAGCTGAGCCTTGCGCAAGCCAAGTGCCTTTCAGCTTGTTGTTCCCATTCCCAAGATACAGGAATGACAATCCGCCATATAAGCTGGGGTTGCTCAACCAGGGGCTCCCTCTAACGCCTGAGGATCCGCCTTGTCCAATTTTTGTGGTAAAGGTGTTATGGCCTTGATTTTCAACAAGGAATGCAACACCAAGTGTGCTTGAAGCGCCTTGAGCCATTCCTTCCATGGCAAAATAAGTATTTCCACCGGCTTTGTTCCATAAAATAGAAGATCCAAACGTAGCAAAGGATTGGCCTCCAAAAGTGATTTCAAATCGATTGTTGCCTTCGAAATTGATTAGGAGCCCTGATCCAAAAAAACCGCACCCTTGAGAATAAGCTTCTGCATGGTAAATGTTATTTCCCTTAAAACTGGCAAGCATACCCACACCAAGAAAACCAGAACCTTGAACAAACTTTTTCCCTTCATAGGTGTTGTAGCCAGCAAAGTCGATATGCAAGGCTAAATGTCGTTCTCCTCCCGTTCCGCCTGCATTGTTACGTATAGTGTTGTGTCCACCAAGATCGATAAAGAAATCGGCATTTTCAGTGATCTCGGCATGGCTCTTTGTGGAAATAACAAACTTTAGGCCTTCTTCTTCCAAAACAAGGTCTTCTTTAAATTTAGCCTTCGACTGATATACATCATCGACGATTTGGCTTAAAGCAAGCGCACAGTCCGCTAATTTGGCAAGGTCGATCCTTGAAGCAAGATCAAAGAACTTAAATGGGTAAGGACTGTCCGTTGTGAAGAAGTCCATGTCGGTGTAGCCCGCGTGCTCACCAAAGAAAAAACGATTGGAGTTTTGTTTGATCCAGGACTTTTCTTCATCGGAAAGCACACTCAAAATAGCCCTGACTTCCTTTTCGATCGCGATAAATCGTTTCCAGTAGTCACCGATTGGTTCAATGCTTGAAGAAAGAGGGATTCCACCGGCTGATAATAATGCGGATCCTAGAGAGTAAATTGTCCGGTCAGAACCTTTGATCAGGCCTGAAACTTCTTCTGCGTACGTAGGCATATAAAGAGGATCTGCTAACAGTGCATCGACAACAGGAGATCTGCCAAGCGGGGAATAGCCAGCTTCAGCATAGCGGGGACGAGATGGAACCGTTTGAATAAAGTCATCGATCATTTGCATGACCTCCCTGGAGTTTTCGATTGGTCGATTCGAGGGCAAAAATTGGATGATCAGCAAAAATGAAAATAGTAGCACTAACAGTTTCATCATAACTGAGCCTATTTGCAAAGTACGAAGTATTATTGCCTGTATACATTGGATGAATCTTGAAAATCAACAGATTAGCTTTGACCTTTCGATAAACTGAAATTTTTCTTATTAGATGATTGTTTAATTTATTTCTGATATGTGTTGTTTTTATTAATTAGTAGGTTGTAGATGAGTAGTTTATTAACTTTCTTACTACTTGTTTTTACTGATGTGCGTTCTGTTACACCAATCGAGATCTACGGACCTGATGAGGCAAAGGTTGAGATATTGATCGGAAATGGAGGAGCAGGTCCCACTTGTTTGATCAAAGCCCTTGCCGAGGACTTTATTCAGGACAGTCACCCCATTCGCATTGGATGGGTGCAAACGATCTCACGTTTGACTTTGGAGAATTTGAAAGAGGGAATTATCGATATCTCTTTGACATATGAGGCTTTACCCGAACTGAAGGCCATTGAAGAGGGATACGCTAGTGAGCGGACGCTCGTTTTTAACGATCACTTTACATTGGTTGGGCCAAAATCCAATCCGGCAGGAATTGCCAAAAGCGATTCGATAGAAGAAGCTTTTACTAAAATTGCACTATCTGAGTCCAAGTTCTTTTCGAGAAATGACCACTCCGGAACAAATGAAAAGGAAAGACAAATTTGGCGTAACATTGAAATGCGGCCTTGGGAGGGATGTCATTGGTACTATAGCGAGCACTTATTTCCAGCTGATAGCTTAATACAAGCGGATCTAAAAAGTTGTTATACCCTGACCGACAGAGGAACCTACCTGCTCATAGAAGAATCACTCTCTGACACAACCATTTATCTTCAAAATAGTCCAATCCTACTCAATCGTTGTCATGCCATGCTTCAAAGCAATCCTAAACCCTACGCACGGCTTTTTTTAGATTATTTAAAATCTGCCCGTGCTCAAAATTTGATTGCACGTTATTCAGGCCGGGCAGGACGCCCTTTATTTACTCAAGCTAATGAAGATCAGTTTTTAGATGAGTAAATTCAGTACTTAACGTATCCTCTCCTGAAAAATCAAAAAGGCTACCCTATGTCGCTTACATCTACTTATACTAGTAAATACACTTATTCCAATCATTCCATTGTTAATTTTTATGTCGATGAAAATGAGGCTTTAAGTGTAACCATCGATACTAAAAATCTCCATATGCGAACAGTTGTTAAGGATGATTGTGACTCCTATGTTAAGTTGTTTGGCGATCCAGATGTGATGGGTAAGTTCGCAACGGGAGAAACTAAAACAAAAGAGGAAACTGAGTCGCGCATTGAAGGTGTTTGGATGAAGCGATGGCGTCAAAATGACCCTTACAATGGGCTTGCTGTATTTGAAAAATCCACATCTGATTTTGTTGGGCATGTGGTGCTTGGCCACGGCGATAGAGCTGGTGAGTCACAACTTGCCTATCTATTCCTGAAAAATCATTGGGGAAAGGGTTTTGGAAGTGAAGCTGTCTCAGCCGTTGTAAAAAATTACGCTCCGGCAACAATTGATGAAGGCTATACCCTTGAAGGTGAAACACTGGATACGATTGTAGCCACAGCCCGGCCCGACAACCTTGCATCAGTAAGAATTTTGGAAAAACAAGGGATGACTAAGTTCGCTGAAGAAGTAAAATACAACTCCATGCGCTACCATTTCTCCATCAGAATATGAATTGAATATAAGCCCTAATTGGTTTATCGTTTCTGCGTTTTTATAACTAATTAGGGTTTATATGATTAAATATTTTTTATCATTATGTTCGATTTTAACTTTTACAGGCCTTGCAGCACTACAGTACGATATTCAGGATATTGGTACGTTACAGACTAAAACTAGTGAGCCAATCGCCATTAATGCCAAAGGTCAGATCCTTGGCAAATATGCGGTCGAGGGAGTGAAAGAAGGGAAGCATTATTTTGTCAGAGACCGTAACGGTAAATTTAATCAACTGCCGATTAAAGACTACAAAACGGGTTGGGAGATCAACTGGCGTTACCTTAATGATAACGGACAAGCATTTGGAACATTTGATGGGAATGCCAATTACTCTGTTCTTTACATGTGGGATAAACCAAACGGGATTGTCAATCTTGGCAATCTTCCAAGTAAAGAGATCATGGCGATCAATAATTCAAGACAAGTGCTATTGAAGTCTATTGTTGAAAATGAGTATGGAAGATCAGTTAAACGGCCAGCCATATGGATAGATGGAGTGGTAAAAACACTTCGTGGACTTGAGAGTGAAATGGGAATTGAATCAGACGAGTCTTATGGTTTTGATATGAACAACAAAGGCGATGTCGTTGGCCAGAGCATCTCCCATCGCAGCTATAAAAATGAAATTTACGATCAAGTCCATGCGGTCAAGTGGACTAATGGAGAAGTGATCGATCTTCATAATCAAGTGCCAAAAAATTGTACGACAAAAGCTACGCTGATTAATGATCACGGCGATACGGTAGTCTGTGATTCCCTTATTCGTGTGGATGGAAAGAAGACGACCCCCTTTTATTATGAGGGCGCGAAAAAATCAAACAAGAAGTATTTCTTGAATCACGATTGTCTCTTGGATCGAGAAGTGGCTAATTTAAGCTCTATAAATGTTGTCAGTATAACAAACTCACAGCTTGCAAGTAATTATGGATCGATCTGGCTGAAATGCAATAGCATTATCGGTATCAACGATACAGGTGAGATCATAGCCCTTGGCACAACCATCTATAATGAGACGCATGCAATGCTTCTTGTTCCTAAACCTTAATCTCTAATCAGGAGTGTGTTTAAAGACACGCTCCTTCATTTTTTTAATTGATCATAGAGAACATAAGGGTCTAGATCGATGTCTTCTCCCCATGTGACGGTATCTGTTTTTGGGTTGATATGGACAGAATTAAAAAACTCAATAGATTTCCAAGCTGAAAATACGCCCTTGCCTACAAATTTTGATAAGTCAACTTTACCTTCCAGCCCGTCGTTAAATTGAATCCATAATTGGTAGTGTTCGCAGGGTTTGCATTGGATGATTTTTGCTCTTTGGAATTCCATAAAATAGTCCTTATTGATTTTTCGTATTATTCCTAAGGTTTGATACTTATCAAAGTTAATTCTTCTATTCTCCATTACTTTCTGGTATACCAGTTCTAACTTTAAGGAGAAATGCCATGGGAGATTCAAAGAGTCCATCTGATAGCTGCAGGGCAGATCATGATCGAAGTGCATCTGAGGTGGATTTATTGAGCCCCCTTCAGATTCGCGGGGTGACTTTGCGTAACCGGATTGGCGTTTCTCCGATGTGCCAGTATAGTGCTGTGGATGGGTTTGCGGATGATTGGCATTTAGTGCATTTGGGCAGCCGGGCAGTTGGGGGTGCTGGGATTGTTTTTGTGGAAGCGACGGCGGTTACTGCTCAAGGGAGGATTAGCGGGGGCGATCTCGGCCTTTGGAAAGATGAGCATATCGAGATGCTGAAACGGATTGCGTCCTTTATTCACCGAATGGGTTCTGTTGCGGCCATTCAGCTTGCACATGCGGGCAGGAAGGGGAGTTGCCTGACTCCCTGGCAGGAAAGGGGCAAGCTTGTAGACAAGGCTCATGGGGGCTGGTCGATTGTTGCGCCAAGTCCAATCCCATTTTATCCAAATGATCCTGCTCCTGAGGAATTGAGCATAGAGGGGATTGCTGAGGTTAAAAGAGCATTTCTGGCGTCTGTGAAAAGAGCTCTTCAAGCAGGGTTTAAAGTAATTGAAGTTCATGCGGCCCATGGTTATTTATTACATGAGTTTCTTTCTCCTCTCAGCAATCAACGTCAAGATCAATACGGAGGCAGTTTTGAAAACCGTAGCCGGTTATTGCTTGAACTTGTTTCAGAGATTCGGCAAGTGATCCCTGAGGATATGCCTTTATTTGTTCGTATTTCAGCAACTGACTGGGTAGAAGGGGGCTGGGATTTGGATCAATCAGTCAGGCTATGTTCTGAACTTAAAAAACTGGGTGTCGACCTCATTGATTGCTCTTCTGGGGCTATGGTGCCTCATGCCGATATTCCAGTTGGACCTGGCTATCAAGTCCCTTTTGCGTCCAAAATTCGTCATGAATGTAAAATGATGACAGCGGCTGTTGGAATGATCACTGACGCAAAGCAGGCCAATGAGATCATCATGTCAGGAGAAGCTGACCTTGTGTTGATGGCGCGTGAAATGCTTAGGAATCCTTACTTTGCACTTGAGGCTGAGCATACTTTAGATCAAAAGCCGAGCTGGCCAATTCCCTATGGGTATGCTGTAAGCAGAAGATGATTTATTTAGTAATTAGCCTTATTCTTTTAGCTTGCTTCATTTGGTATAAGTTCAATAACCAACACACGGCAAGTGGTGACCATTCAAAGTTGAAAAGCCCGCTTGTCATTTTTGATTTTGATGGGACGATCTGTCCTTCATTTGATCTTTTTATTGACGAGCTGAATACATTATCGGGTTCATACGGCCATCGAAAAGTCGAACAGAGTGATAGGCCGTATTTAAGGGATTTACCTGCTGGTGAGGTGCTAAAAGCACTGCAGATAACAAAATGGAAATTGCCATTTTTGATGAAGGCTCTTAAAAGTAATGTTCAAAACCGTATTTTGAATTTAGAGCCCGTTAAAGGGATGGCAGATGTGATTCATGATTTGAAGGCAAATGGCTTTGGGCTTGCTATTTTGACGAGTAATTCTGAAAAGAATGTGCAGGCGTGGCTGAAGCAATACAATTTAGATCTATTTGATTGCATTTTCACAGGCAATAACCTCTTTGGAAAAGATAAGCACTTAAAAACCATCCGACGTAACCTAACAGATGTTTATTATGTGGGGGACGAAATGCGGGATATGGAAGCTGCCAAACGAGCGCATGTCAAGAGCGTAGCTGTGACTTGGGGATATAATTCCCGTGAAGGCCTTGCTTTAACAAAGCCGGATTACATCTGCAATAAGGCAGATGAGTTGCGCCGCATTTTGAGAGATAAGCATGATTAAATTGCCTCCGCTTATTTATGGGACAGCTTGGAAGAAAGAGCGGACCGCTGAGTTAGTACAGATGGCGATAAAAGAGGGGTTTCGGGGGATCGATACGGCATGTCAGCCAAAGCACTATCATGAGGTAGGTGTCGGAGAGGCTATTCAAGGAATCAAACGCGACCAACTGTATATTCAAACAAAATTCACGCCCATTGGCGGGCAGGATCCATCCACTGTTCCCTACGATCCAGATGCATCTATTGAAGAACAGGTACGTCAATCAGTTTCGGTGTCCTTAAAAAACTTGCGCGTAGATTATATTGATGGACTTCTTCTCCATTCTCCTTTGCCACGTCATGTTGAAACAATGGAGGCTTGGCATGCATTGGAAGAGCTTCATAAGAAAGGGGTAATCGGACGCCTTGGAATTAGCAATTGTTACGAACTTTCTGAGTTTCAACGGATTTATGAAGAGGCCTCGATCAAGCCGACTATATTGCAGAATCGATTTTATGCACGTACAGACTATGATAAGGCACTTCGTTCATGGATCAGAGAAAGGAATGTGACTTATCAAAGTTTCTGGACATTAACTGCAAATCCCCATCTTTTGAATGATCCGCTTTTGATCCGATTGGCTAAAGATAAAAAGGTCTCAGAAGCACAAATTCTATTCCGGTTTTTAACAGAACAAAACATCGTCCCATTAATCGGATCATGCTCGGATGAGCATGTGAAGGAAGATCTAGCTATTTTTGATTTCAAGTTAACGATGGATGAGATGAATCAGATAGAAGCTTTACTTTAAAAGTTCTAGCAGTTCTTCCCATTCTTCTCTATGAGCTTTAGGATTCAGTGCCAAGGCATAATCATAGGCTGTTTTACCATCGCAATCGACAGTTGTGTGATTAGCCCCATTTTCAAAAAGGAAGTCGGCTAAATCAAATTGTTCTTGTTCTATAGCTAAATGTAAGCAAGTGCAGCCAAAATTGTCTTGATGATCTAGGTCAATTCCTTTTTCAATCAATAGTTTCAGGATTGCTGAAAATTCTTCCTTTTCAGGTCCATGAAGAGAGAATTCTTCCAAAATGCATTTTTGCAAAAAATTCACCCCGTCGACGCTTGTTTCATCGACATCTGCACCATTTTTAAATAATTTCTTGAGGTACTCGACATTGAAGGTCTCGAAAATATCCTTCTCAGCTGAAAAAACGCTAAAAAGCGATTTTTCAAAAGAATAGTTGCAGTTTTGGTTGTTGTGTAATGTGTTAATTTGTATACTCATGGGGATGAGTATAACTAATTTGTTATTTTTATTACAATTTTTGATTCTAAGTCTACATGCCTGTGAAGTTACTTATCTAAAAGGCACCTGTTCGGCTGGCAAATCCACTTACATCCGTTCTCTTCCTGACACATTTGTCATAGTAGATGAAGATGTCATCATGCATAGATTCTATGTCGAGGCTGTGGCAGTTCGGTTTCCCATTGAATTTGCTATTATTTCAAAAGAGATCGCAGATGAAAACCTTTACCATGCCTTAAGAGAAAAAGAGGTAGTCCATAAAACCCTTGAGGCAGGTCACGCACTTAAGAAGATTCAAGATGAATTAGATCAAGACCTCCCATGGCGGCAGAATGTCAGTCAGAAAATTGATGAAGAGGTGTTGAGTAAGATTAGAGATGCCTACGTAAAAGATCAAAACGTCATACTGGATTCCTGGTATATTAAACCTGAACGTTTAGAACTTGAATTTCCTGATGCCCACATCATCAAAGTCTTATTATATTGTCCACTTTCTGTTGCCTATGAGCGGTTTTTAAAAAGAAATAAAGAATCAGAAGCGTCAGGGAATCTTTCAGAGAAAAGATATCTGAGGCAATTAGTGGGTAGCTATTTCTCGCTTTATCAATTAAGCGCGGACAGGGGTATCGAAAAAGTAAATTTAGATACCACCTTAGATCAAATAGAAAAGTCACTTGTGGGAGATCACCCCTATAAGAAGCCTGTCTTTACGTTTGAAGAGATCTCAAGAGGTTGCTTTCAGGAAATGAGGTGCAAGTTCATGCAAAATGGAAGCGGGGATCTTTATATTGAACCTAGGGATTGCTATGATAAAATAATTGTAAATTAAATGACTTCATGATAGCATGAAGGGTGTGTCTTAAATTTAGAGGTTTTTATGAACAATATACCGTGTAGTCTCTACAATATTTTTACTGTCTCTTTTGCTCTCCATCATCGTCCCCATCATTCTTAATTTTCCCCCTTTTTTTAACATTTTTTAATCGAATTTGACCTCATAGGCAACTTGTGTTTGCTTTTTCGTCAATTTTTAATTTGGAGTTTGATCCTATGCGTTATTTTATTTTTTCAATTTTTTCCTTTGCTTGCATGGCAGAGGAACTAGTCGTAGGTACGACAAGTGGCTATGCGCCTTATGTCAGCCTAAATTTGGCCGGAGAATATGAAGGCTTTGACGTCGATGTGGCAAAAGCTGTCGCAGATAAGCTTGAAAGAAAGCTTGTGATTAAGGATTTTGGCAGTATGCCATCCCTGATTTTGGCATTAAAACAAAACAAGGCCGATGCTTTGATCTGGGCCATTTCGATCACCAGGGACCGTCAAAAGCAAATGGAGATGGTCTATTATCAAGGCGAGAAACAAACCACCTTGTCACTACTTTTTTGGGGAGAAATTCCTGAAAATGTGAAGAGTTTAGATGATATGGCTGGAGCTGTCATGAGTGTAGAGGCCGGATCTTTTCAGGAGAGTGTGCTTCTTGGTGTTAAAGGGTTAAATCTAAAACAGGTCGATAAAGTTTCCGATGCGATCCTTGAGGTCAAATATGGGAAGTCAAAAGCCACCCTTATTGACAACTCCTTAACTTCAATCTATCTGGAAAAATTTCCTGATTTGAAGTGCTTGGTTGTGGATATACCGGAATCTAAGCAATCGATGGGCAATGGGATCTGTATCAATCCAAAAAACCAAGAGCTTGCGCGTGCTGTTCAAAAAGCAGTCGATGAGCTATTCAACGAAGGCATCATTACCAAACTCGAAGCCAAATGGAGGTTATCTTCATGATAGCCCAATCATTGCCCCTTTTATTGAAAGGCCTTGGCCTTTCTCTACAGATATTTGTGATCACATCGATCTTAAGTTTAATGCTGGGTTCTGTCATGGGCACTTTGCAATGCAATCGCTTGCGGTCCCGCATCTCTCCCGTGATAGAGGGGATCTGCTTTGTTTTACGTGCTGTGCCTGTCTATGTTCAGCTACTGATTGCGTATTTTGTATTGCCGGATCTGTTGGGTGTTGAGCTTGAAGCGTTTACAGCTTCAATTATCGCACTTAGTCTATGCTCATCTGGGTATACAGCTCAAATTGTCAGAGGCGGTCTGAATGCAATTCCGGTTGAACAGTGGGAGGCAGCGTATACCCTTGGGTACTCTACGTTTCAATCCCTTAGATATATCATTTTTCCTCAAGTGGTCAGGGGTATATTGCCTGCACTAACAGGGGAGTGCGATTCCCTGCTTAAAAGCACGGCCATCCTTGCATCTATTGGTCTTTTGGAGCTCACACGAATGGGGATGAATATTGTTTCCCGCGAAATGGAGCCATTGCCCATCTATTTAGCTGTTGCAGCACTTTATGTTGGCGTATCGGCAACTTTAAACATT
>CAZOAX010000008.1:0-18074 GCA_964577735.1 uncultured bacterium | reverse complement strand
GCCGTGCGAATCGAGCCGTGTTGAGTAGAACGGCTCGAACAGACGCTCGATGACCCTCTCAAGAGAGGATTTACTCTTCGGGATTCTCTTGAGCTTGCACTTCTCTTGAAGCTTCTTCAGAACTTGCCTCATTTGACATCACAGAAGAATCTTCACTATCATCGCCCTGAAGAAACTTTCGTTTTCTTTGTCTATAGATCTCTTCTTCTGCATCTTCACTTAATTCAAACGCACCAAAAGCAGGCTGCTCAAGAGGGATAGATGGGAAAGACGCATCGGGCTCGATCACAGGCATAGAGGCAAGCGGAATATGATCCGGGTCAAGCGATAATTTAGATTCCTGCTCTTCTTTTGTATAAAAAGCATCTTTAAATTGCTCTTTATAGCGACCGATCGTCTCTGAAATAAGCGGTGGTGGAGCAAGCAAGCTCGCGAGCAATGCGCCATTCGGCTGAATTGCATTTTCCCCTTCAGGAAGATGAGGAGGATCTAGTTCAATGCGTTCTTCACCAGAGCCTTTATCGGGGTTTGAAACACCCTCTCCTTCCATGGATTGATCGACCACCTCACGACGTCTCTTTGACTGTCTTCTACGATCGCGTTTACGATCATTGCGCATTTCAGGCCGTGCATCTTGACGCTGTCCAGCATCTGCAGCATTTTGTGTTGCAGACTCTTGTACATCGGCTTTTTCTTCTACTTCTTTTGGAGCGCGCATATTATTTTCTCTGCCGCCGCCAATTTTAATTGAGCGTTCCAGGCCAACATTTTTAAGAACCATGCGTGCTTCACGCACTTCCAAAACTTCATAATCAGAAGCCGGAACAATAAAAGGCTTCGGTCTTTCAAGAGAGCGGAAAAATATGGCTTGTCCGAATGTAATAATTTCAACAGCATCAACGAAGTATTCTTCCTGACCTGATCCTTTACTGTTGCGGATAACTAGTTTGCACCCTTCTTTCGGGGTGACGACGGTCTCTATAACGGGTTCGCGTGTAAAATCCACAGCATAATTCCATATTTAAATTGTTATTAGAACCTAGTCTGGCTAGATTCCGATACTGCGGAAGAATGCTCACTTTGAGAAGAGATCTTTTAGCGCCATAAAAAGCAATAGGTCAACTACACGTGCGGAATAGCCCATTTCATTGTCATACCAAGCGACCAGTTTAAAAAATCGGTCATTAAGGGCGATTCCTGAGCCTTTGTCAAAAATAGCTGAATAAGTGCTTCCAATAAAATCAGATGAGACGACTTGCTCATCAGTAAACGCTAAAATCCCTTTCATTCTTCCTTCTGATGCCTTTTTCATAGCATTGCAAATTTCTTCATAAGAAGTAGATCTGCTTAAGCGGACAGTTAAATCTACAGCTGATACGTCAGCTGTTGGCACACGAAATGCCATCCCTGTCAGCTTCCCTTTCACTTCGGGCAAGGCTAAAGCCACCGCTAGGGCAGCGCCCGTGGAAGAAGGAATAATATTTTGCATCGCTCCACGTCCACCTCTCCAATCCTTCTTAGAAGGACCATCAACGGTTGGCTGTGTAGCGGTTGTAGAGTGAATTGTGGTCATGAGAGCTTCTTCTATGCCAAATTCATCTACTAGTATTTTTGTAAGAGGAGCAAGACAATTGGTCGTACATGACGCATTCGACACAATATGATCTTTGCCTGTCTGATACTCCTTCTCATTTACACCCATTACGAAAGTAGGAATACCTTCTTTAACGGGTGCAGAAATAATAACTTTTTTAGCACCTGCAATTAGGTGCTTGTTCGCTAGCTCTAAAGTTGTAAAATGACCCGTAGATTCGATTACATAGTCCACACCAAGCGCCTTCCATGGAAGTAAACTTGGATCTTTTTCAGCAAATGTTTTGACTTTTTTGCCATTGACTATAAGGCTCTCTCCTTCAGCACGCACTTCTCCATCGAAAGCTCCGTGTGTAGAATCGAATTTTAGCAGGTAGGCAAGATTATCTGCCGGGACAATATCATTGATTGCCAGGATATTGATGGATGGATGCTTTAGAAGCTGTCTCATTACAAGACGCCCTATGCGTCCAAAGCCATTGATAGCTACATTAATCGATCGGGGTTGGTCAGTCATCTTGCACTCCATCATACTGAAATTGGGTAAGGAATGTAAAGAAAAAGCCTAAAAATTTCGCGAAAAACTGAAAAGACAGGAAAGAAGAAGGACTAAACAGCACTTTGTTGCTGTTTAGTCCTGGAATAACTAGTCAGCCAAGTACTCAATAATGCATGTTTGCGCATTATCACCTTGACGGCGACGATTCTTAATGACTCGGGTATATCCACCATTACGTGCTGTAAAGCGAGGTCCGATTTCACTAAATAGAATATCGATTACCTTACGGTCATCGTTATAAGCCGAAGTATCGCCGTTCTTTGCAGCACGCGCTTCTTTCGGAGTTAGTGTGTTAAAACGGATCATCAGTTCTCCGATCGCCTTTCTACGGGAAGCAAGTGTCCCCTTCTTAGCTAGAGTAACCATTTGATCAGCATAACGCTTTAAAATCATACCTTTTGAAATCGTCGTCTCAATTCGTCCATGCACAATAAGAGATTTAAGCATGTTAGCGAAAAGGCACCGACGATGTGAAGAGGTGCGGTTTAGTTTTATCGTATTTTTTAGGTGTCTCATGACTTAAATCCTATTCATCTTCATTGAGTTCATCTTTTTGGCCAGACTCTGCTTTCAGCAAGTCTCTTTCCTTCTTGCGTTCTTCATAAAGAACTTTGATCTTTTCTTTTACGTTGTCAGATGTAATTCCGAACTTGTTTAGATCCATTCCCAGACCTAAATTCATTTCCACCAACTTGGCTTTGATCTCATTAAGAGATTTTTTACCGAAGTTTCTGAATTCAAGCATCTTACGCTCTGGAATTGACACAAGCTCAGCAATCGTTTCGATATTTGCACCACTCAAGCAATTGGTTGAACGTACAGAGAGTTCAATTTCATCAATGCGGAGCAATAGCTTATCAAGCAGATCATCCTGATCATCATCATTCGCAGAAAAACCTTCATCAAATGTAAGGGGAAGCTTTTTAAATCTTCCAAACATCTCAAAATGCTTCAGGCCGATCTGAGATCCAAAGCATAATGCCTCAGATGGAGTAATTCTTCCGTCTGTATTGACATCAATAATCAGCTTGTCGAAGTCTGTATCTTGACCAACACGTGTATTTTCAACTGTGTAGTTTACCAATCTAACTGGCGAAAAGGCAGCATCGATCAGAATCTCATCAGAAGATTTATCACGTACATTTAATCTTTCAGAAGCAACATATCCACGTCCAATAGCAATACGCAAATCAACTCGGCGCTTCATCGGTTTAGTTACAGTGAAAATATGCAATTCTGGATTGACAACTTCAAAATATGTGTCAGCAATGATATCGCCAAGAGTTACATGCTTCAATCCCTTATTCTTATCAAGATCAGATTGAGTAACTTCAATAACGTTTGAAACCATCCTATTCTCATGAGACATCGGCTCATCATCAGTAGGTATCTTTCTCAATAATGCAGCTTTAAGATTAAGGATAATATTTGTCATATCCTCAACAATCCCTTCTACTGCCATAAATTCATGAGTGATCCCTTCGATACAAACAGAAATAATGGCAGGCGCCTCGATAGAAGTAAGGATAATTCTGCGTAAGCTGTTACCAAAAGTGTGTCCATGACCTTTTTCAAGTGGTTCAATAATGAACCGACCTTTATTGGTCTTTAGAGATTCACTTTCGACTTCAATCTCATCCGCCATTTCAATTTTGCCATACTTAACTGACATGTAGCTTTCTCCTAATCACTTATGGTTCTTATACACCCAATATCGGGCAAAATTACTAGACGCGACGACGCTTACGTGGACGGCATCCGTTGTGCGGAACTGGCGTTACATCCCGAATCGCAGTAATCATCAAACAACTTTGTAAACCTCTTACAGCAGACTCGCGTCCTGCACCAGGACCATTAAGGTAAACCTCAACTTCTTTCATTCCTTGTGCAGATGCATTCTTAGCTGCATCTTGCGCTGCAACAGTAGCTGCAAACGCAGAAGATTTACGTGATCCAGAGAAATTCACTTTACCAGCAGATGCCCAGGAAATAACTTTTCCTGTTGGATCAGTAATAGTAACGATCGTGTTATTGAATGTTGCTTTAACATTAGCTATGCCCGATGGGACAACAACAGATGATCTTCTTTTAGGTTTAACGGCGCCCTTTGCTGGCGATGATGGCTTGTTCAACGTAGTTCTCCTTAACCAATTAAATTATTTTTTCTTGTTCGCAACAGTCTTACGCTTACCTTTGCGCGTACGAGAATTTGTTCGTGTGCGTTGACCGCGAACAGGTAATCCAAGACGGTGTCTTAAACCACGGTATGAGTGGATAGAAACAAGACGTTTAATGTTATTTTGGATTTGACGGCGCAAATCACCTTCTGCCACATATTCAGTTTGGAGCATTGAGTTAATGCGTGCGATGTCATCTTGTGTCAGCTTGACGGCGCGCATGTTCTTGTCTAAGCCTAATTTTTGGCAGAGTTCGTTGGATAGTGCACATCCAATTCCGTAAATATACTGCAAGCTAATTTCAAGACGCTTGTTATCTGGTATTTCGATGCCGAGTACTCGTGGCATTTAATCTTCTCCGAATTTAAATTTCATCTGCTATTGCAGAAATATTGAAAACTATATCAAAAGTAGTATATAACTTCTAGCTAATACTACTCGCGGCCTCTTATTTTTCCCTTTGACATAAAGCCATCGTACCGCTTCATTAACAAATGCGATTCGATCTGCTTCATTGTATCCAGAACAAC
Organism: uncultured bacterium; assembly: GCA_964577735.1. Lineage (GTDB taxonomy): Bacteria > Chlamydiota > Chlamydiia > Chlamydiales > Parachlamydiaceae > CAZOAX01. The sequence goes on along the minus strand of CAZOAX010000008.1, from coordinate 13,215 downwards.
ACCCACTAAAATAAGGAGAGCTGTTCCACCAAAGAAATAACTAATTGTTTGCGGAACCCCAAGAAAACTTCCAACTAGAGTCGGCAAAATAGCGATAGCTGCAAGAAAAACAGCTCCTAGAAGCGTAATCTTGCTCATGGTATCTTCCAAATACTCTTGAGTCGGCTTTCCTTGTCTCACTCCTGGAACGAACGCACCATTTTTTTTCATATCAGATGCAATTTGATCCGGACGGAATTGAGTTGCAGTCCAAAAATATGTGAAAAAGATGATAAGCCCCACAAAGAACATCATATACATAGTAGACCCCGGCGAAATATAGGCCGCGAAATCCCCTAAGAATGTTCCTCTTCCCAAAAATCCTGCAAGGGTCGCTGGGAACATGAGGAGCGAGGAGGCGAAAATCACAGGAATAACACCTGCATAATTTACCTTAAGTGGAATATACGAAGACCCACCCTGGACTTCTTTCCTTCCTACCACACGTCTTGCATATTGTAATGGAATGCGGCGATGACCTTGGATAATCAAAATAGTGGCCAAAGTAACAACCACAAATACCCCGACAAGCACAGCGACTGTTGAAAAGTTCATCTGACCCGGGCTTTGCGAATCCAAGTTCAATTGCTGTAAGATCATTCCCATCGCTGTTGGCAACGAAGAGACGATACCAAGGCAAATGATCAAGCTCATTCCATTCCCGATCCCTTTCTCTGTTATTTGCTCACCTACCCACATCAAAAAGACGGTACCGGTAGTCATTGTCGCAATAAATAACAAATAAAATAGCCACGGAAAACCAAAGGCTGTCATATCTAACAGTTCACCTGCAATAATACCAGGACGTGCAATGTTCATTTGCAACGCATAGCGTGCATAAAGTGCAGACTGGATAAAAGCAAGAACAACAGTTAAAATTCGGGTATACTTGTTGACTTTTCTTTTCCCTTGTTCAGGGTTTTCACGGATCTCTCTTTGCAATTCAGGCCAAAGAGCAGTCAAAAGCTGCATGATAATAGATCCCGAAATATAGGGAACTACACCAAGAGCGATGACCGTCATCTGGGAAAAAGCACCACCGGAGAAGATGTCGAACATTTGAAAAATATTCTGACCACCTCCAGTAGCTTGTCGAAAGTACCCGAGAGCAATTTCGCTATTGATACCAGGTACAGGGATAAATCCCCCTAACCGGCACACCACTAGCATCAGAAGTGTAAATAAAATTTTACTTTTAAGTTCCGGTATCTGTGCAATTTTTTTTAAGGCGCTTAGCATTGTCAACCCTCGAGCAGTGTTTAAACTCTATTCCAGAACTGTTAACTCTATTTTCGATTCAGTAAACTTTTCACGAGCAGTTGCTGAAACTGCATCAACTTCAATAGTAACTTTTTTAGTCAATTGACCTTGACCTAAGATCTTAACTCCGTAAGTTCTACCTTTTACAAAGCCTCTTTCAGCAAGCGTTTCAATTGTAACTGATTCGCCATCTTCATAAGTTGCTTCGATATCGCTGATATTAACTGTATGAAGCGCTCTTCTAAAACGTGCATTACTAAATCCACGAATTGGGAGCTTCATAAACATACGCATTTGACCGCCTTCATAACCAACACGAGTTTTGTAACCCGCACGAGCTCCAGCACCCTTTTGACCACGACCGCAAGTTTTGCCAAGGCCGGAACCTTGACCGCGTCCTACACGCTTTCTTTTCACAAATGGACGTGATTCATTGTAAAGTGAGTTCAGAGTGATTGTCATTATACACCTCTCATCATTTTGACTTGTTGGCGTGTTTTCAACTTATCAAGAGCTTTAAATACAGCTTTAACTTGATTAATTGGATTATTTGCACCCATACTTTTTGCTACAATATCTTTAATTCCTGCAAATTCAAGAATTGCACGGACTACAGAACCAGCAATAACCCCAGCACCTTCATGAGCTGGCTTCAAAAGAACGAGAGCTCCATCTTGAGAAACGGTAATTTCATGAGGAATTGTAGTTCCTTCCATAGCCACTTGCTTCATATTCTTGCGAGCTGCTTGGCCACCTTTACGGATTGCATCTGTCAATTCATTTGCTTTTGCAAATCCATAACCTACCAATCCCTTGCCATCTCCAACAAGAATTAAAGCAGAAAAGCTAAACTTACGTCCACCTTTAACTACTTTAGAGCATCGATTAATGTGAAGGACTTTTTCTTGGATGTCGCTTTCACTATTATCTTTCTTAGATTTTTCATTTTGCCTAGACATTAACTACCCAGTCCTTTGCACGTTAAAATTTGAGTCCTGCTTGGCGAGCACCATCAGCAAGTTCTGCTAAAATTCCATGGTACTTATATGGACCACGGTCAAAGATAACTTCTTTAATGTTCGCTTGCACTGCCTTAGCACCGATGGCTTCACCGAGCTTGCGCGCAGATTCTTTATTTTTCTTCATTTCATCTGTACGTTGTTCTTTTCCGTTTGTTGAAACGGACGCAATCGTGACAGAGAGATCATCATCAATCAATTGAACATGAATATGCTTGTTCGACTTCATTACACTAAGACGTGGCTTAATGGAAGTTCCATGCATTTGCTTACGCACGCGCATCTTACGTTTATTCTGCAATTTATGCTTTTTAACGATTTCATTTCTCATTTTATAAACTTCCTTTCACTACTTCTTAGCAGCAGCTTTACCTGCTTTTCTTCTTACATGTTCGCCAACATAGCGAATTCCTTTACCTTGATAAGGCTCAGGTGGTTTGACTGCTCGCACTTCTGCTGCAAATTTACCAACCTTTTGCTTATCCGCTCCAGTAATGCTGATAGCTGTGTTTTTTTCAACTTTTACATGGATGTCAGAAGGAATTTCTTTCTCCATTGGATGAGAAAGACCCACTTGAATATCAAGCAGATTACCTTTGACCGCTGCGCGGTATCCGACTCCCTGCATTTCAAGTTTTTTCTCAAAACCAACTGAGACACCTTGAACCATGTTGTTCACTAATCCACGGTATAGCCCATGGAAGTTACCTATCTTGCTTGATTCATCAGCTATGGAAACCTGTATTTCTTTTTCAACAATCGCTACAGTGATTCCCTTCATTACCTCAAGCTCAAGAGATCCTTTCGGACCTTTGACGGTAACTTTTGTTCCAGCAATCTTAACTTCAACACCATTTGGAATTGAAATTGGCTGTTTACCTTTACGTGACATCTCTTGTATCTCCTTAACTGATCCTTACCAAACCAAACAAAGCAATTCGCCACCGATCTTGCGCTTTTTAGCTTCCATTCCTGGAAGAACGCCTTCTGATGTAGAAATAATAGGAACTCCCATACCTCCGAAGAATGTAGGAATCTCATCGTGCTTCACATAACGTCTTAATCCAGGTTTAGAAATTCTTCTCAAGCCTTGGATAATAGAAGCTCTGCCAGTGGAATACTTCAAAAACAAGCGAATAGTTCCGCGAGAATTAGATTCTTTTTTAACAAGGAAATTTTCGATAAATCCTTGTGATTTCAAAATCTCAGCAAGATCTTCCTTCATCTTACTCCAGTCCATATCGATATAGCGATGCTGGGCCTTGCAAGAATTTCTAATCCTTGTGAGGAAGTCGGCGATTGGGTCGTTTACTGCCATTGTTCCTTCTCCTATCTTAAGCTGCTGCTGCGGCTGTAACCACTACGGGTAAATTTTTAAAAGGAAGTCCAAGCAATCTGAGAAGCTCAACACATTCTTCATCAGTTTCTGCAGAGGTAACAAATGTAATATGCATCCCCTGTGTTCGCTTAACTTCATCTAAATTAATGTCTGGGAACACTTGCTGATCTGTTAGACCAAGTGTGTAATTCCCTCTTCCGTCGCACTTAGAAGGAAACCCTCTAAAGTCGCGAATACGCGGACAAGCGATATTGAAAAAGCGGTCGATAAAATCATACATCCGTTTTCCACGTAAGGTCACCTTAATTCCAATTGCCTGACCTTCACGCAATTTAAAATTAGAAATAGCCTTTTTCGCTTTGGTCACAATAGGCTTTTGTCCGGATAAAGCTGTCAATTCCTTGATACAATCTTGGATATGATTTTTATCTTTTGTAGCCTCAGCAATCCCCATGTTGATGACAACCTTCTTCAAAGAAGGGAGCATCATTGGATTTGAGTACTTAAACTTTTCCTGGAGATTTTTTTTAATCTCTTCATTAAATCTTTTTTTCAATCTAGACATCTTTATAAACTCTACCTAAAGTTTCACAAACTCTATTTTTTGGGGCTAAGAGAACGATAAACAACCTCTTTAGAGCCATCTTTATAATATAGCTCTCTTTGGCCTTTTTCATTCTCTTTCACACGTAATTTCACTGGCTTGTCATCCACACAAACTTTTAAGTTTGAAATGTGAATTGGCATTTCCATGTCGACAATTCCGCCTTTTGATGTTCTTGTCGGTTTTACATGCTTTCTACGCACGTTAACGCCTTCAATTACAACTCTTTCACCGGAAAGACGTAGGACTTTACCTGATTTGCCTCGGCTATTGCCAGAGATGACCAATACGCTATCGCCCTTACGAATTCTTTTTGTAGTAACTATCTTATCCATAATACTCTCCATCAATGGTCACTGAACACACTTTTTTGTTAGACAACTTCAGCTGCCATCGAGCAAATCTTTAAAAAGCCGTTATCACGCACTTCCCGCGCAACGGAACCTGAAATACGTGTACCACGTGGGTTTTGCTTTTCATCAATCAACACGCACGCATTGCTATCAAAAGACAGTACAGAACCATCTGGACGGCGCATGTCAGACTTTTGTCGAATAATTACGCATTTTACAACTTGTCCTTTCGATACTTGTCCACCTGGGGAAACTTCGCGTACTGAACATACAATAACATCCCCTACATATGCGTAGCGACGTCTTGTTCCACCCAAAACTTTGATACATTTAACTAGCTTTGCGCCTGAGTTATCTGCTACTTCTAATTCACTTTCTACTTGAATCATCTTATTACGCCTAAATCTCTTACGTTGATAGTTATTGCCGCTACTTTAAGCGACAACTCTCCAGCGCTTCAGTTTGGATAGAGGACGTGTTTCCTCGATCTTAACTGCATCGCCAATGTTTAAAGTTAATGACTCATTGTGCGCATAATATTTCTTCGCACGAGTAATTACCTTTTTAAGGACAGGATGACGAAACGTTCGGTCAACTTTTACCACTACCGTTTTTTGCATCTTATTAGATACAACAACCCCGTTCTTAATATTACGATTGTTGTGTTCTTTTTGTTCCATGATCCCTCTTATTTGGCTAATTCTTTTTCACGTAGAACAGTCATTATACGCGCAACGTCCTTCTTAAGTCCACGAACATTTGTGGAACCGTCGATTTTTTTTTCGCGAGCGAACTTATTTACAAGTTCAAACAGTTCTTTACGCTTTTCACTAACCAAGGCTTCTAGTTCCTCGGTTGTCTGATCTCTAAATTCTTTAGCTGTTGCCATATTACCTCTATACCTGTTCGACGCGTTCTACAAAGCGTGTCTTGATCCCTAGTTTAGCTGAGGCACGTCTTAACGCACTTTGTGCTAATTCTCTAGGAACATTTCCCACTTCAAATAAAACTCGGCCTGGACGTACGACTGCTACCCAATGGTCTACAGCGCCTTTTCCTTTACCCATCCGCACTTCAGCAGGCTTTTTAGTAATTGGCTTATCAGGAAAAATTCTGATCCAAACCTTACCACGACGCTGAAAGTAACGGTTAATTGTTACACGACAAGCTTCAATTTGTTTGTTCGTGATCCAGCCTCTTTCAAGGACTTGAATTCCGAAGTCACCAAAGTGAACGAAATTTCCGCTTCTACTAATGCCCGCAAATTGACCTTTGTGCATTTTGCGGTGCTTTGTTCTTTTGGGCATAAGTGCCATAGTTTACTCAAGCCTCCATTTTAGCAGCAGGTGTCGAATCTCCGCGGAAAATCCATACCTTAACACCAATGCTTCCATATGTCGTTTCTGCACGTCCGTGTGCATAATCAATGTCAGCGCGTAATGTATGAAGCGGAGTACTACCTTCTTTATACCATTCAACTCGTGCAATCTCAGCTCCGCCGATACGGCCGGAAACTTGGATTTTAATCCCTAATGCTCCGGCTTCCATTGTCGCCTGCATCGCTTTTTTCATCGCGCGGCGGAATGGGATCCGTCTTTCTAATTGCTTAGCGATTGAGTCTGCAACAATCTGTGCATCCATATCTGGACGCTTGATCTCTTCGACTTCAACCCACACTTCTTTGCCAGTCATCTTAGACAGTTCTGCTTTGAGCGTATCAATTTCAGCGCCCTTCTTACCAATAACCATTCCTGGTCTTGCTGTGCAGATCACAACTTCGACTATTTCGCTCATTCTGCGAATTAAGATACGAGAAGTACCTTGGCAAATCGATTTCTTCATAAGAAATTGACGGATTTTGTGATCTTCTAAAAGGAGATCTCCGAATTCTTGCTTATTAGCAAACCACTTCGAGCGCCAGTTCCTATTGCGCACAAGTCGGAAGCTAACTGGATTAGTTTTTTGTCCCATTTTTATTCCTTATGCTTCGCTTACGACTACAACAAAATGGCTCGTCCGCTTCATAACCGGATGACGGCCACCTTTGTTTTTAGGCTTTGCGCGTTTAAATACTGGCCCACAATCTACTCTAACTTCAGAAACAATCAGATTCTCACGACGAGCTTCTTGCTGTGTTTCAGCATTGGCGATCGCGCTATCCAGCGTCTTCTGAAGGAGTGGACCCGCTCTTAGATTGCAGTGTGCCAGTTGCAATGCTGCAGACTGAACAGGCAATCCACGGATCAAGTCCGCAACATAGCGGGCTTTACGAGGGCTTATTCTTACATACTTTGTAATTGCTTTCGCATAACTCATGAATCAACCTATACTATTCTGCAGATTTCTTAACGGGATGGCCTTTGAATGTACGTGTAGGAGAAAACTCACCTAGACGATGTCCAACCATGCTCTCAGTAACAAATACTGTGATAAACTTTCTTCCGTTGTGCACTTCAAACGTGAACCCAATCATTTCAGGAATAATCATGGAACGACGAGACCAAGTTTTAATCGGGCGTTTATTTGCATCCTTATCCTGAACATTGACCTTTTTCAGCAGGTGGTGGTCTACAAAGGGCCCTTTTTTCAATGACCTAGCCATATCTATTTCTTCCTTCGATCTTTAACGATGAATTTATTTGACTTCTTACTTGGACGTGTTCTTAGTCCTCTAGTAAATGCTGCCCAAGGTGTCTGAGGAATATTACCTTTGCTACGTCCTTCACCTCCACCGTGTGGGTGGTCAATCGGGTTCATAGCCATACCACGTACTGTTGGTCTAATCCCTTGCCATCTCTTACGACCAGCTTTTCCTTCTACACGAAGGTTATGCTCAGCATTAGATACAGCACCGAAAGTCGCTCTGCACTCTTCGTGAATTAAGCGCATTTCACCAGAAGGCAATCTAATAGAAGCATATCCGTTGTTTCTACCCATTAACTGAGCAGAAAGTCCGGCAGATCTTACTAGTTTTGCTCCTCGGCCTGGTTTCATTTCGATACAGCTGATAGTAGAACCGATCGGCATTGCACGTAATCTCATGCAGCATCCAACATTGAATGGTGGCTCGTCGCTTGTAGCAACTTTGTCGCCTTGCTTCAATCCATGAACCGCGATGATGTAACGTTTTTCTCCGTCTGCATAGTTCAACAGTGCTAGATAAGCAGATCTGTTAGGATCGTACTCGATCGAAGCGACTACAGCAGGGATATTCTCTTTATCACGCTTAAAGTCAACCATTCTATAGTGACGCTTATGCCCACCGCCTCTATGACGGCAAGTGATTCGTCCGTGGTTATTTCGTCCACCAGATCTCTTTTTAACTGAAAGCAGAGGCTTATGTGGTTTTACAGTCGCACGTGTTTGCCCTTCAGCCCGTGTCAGCAACTCATTCAATGGTAGAACGAGCTGACGAGTACCTGGAGTGATAGGTCGATATTTTTTTAACATCTTTTCTCCTTAGCTCTATCTATAGGTTATCCAAGCTATCACCTTCCTGGAGCGTGACAACTGCTTTTTTAAAAGCAGATTTCATTCCTAGGCGTCCACGCACTCGGCGAGGTTTCGCTTTGACGTTAGAGGTGTTGACAGCTGTTACTTTGATGTCTCTATCTTTATAAATCTCTTCAAGAGCATGGGCGATGTCGGCTTTAGTTGCAGTTTTATCTACAACAAATACGTACTTCGGAGATTTACAACGTTCCAGGGATTTGTTCCCTTTTTCATTTTTTAAGTTCTCAAGCACCATAGACTTCTCAGTCACATGCATGTGTTTGATTACTTCATACGGATTTTTTGTTCCCATCTCATTATTCCTTTTAGTGGCAAAGCTCTTAATTATAAGAGCCAAGCCTCCCATTCCTGTAAAGCTTTCTCTGTAATCACAATTTGGTTAGCAAGTACTAAATCATATCCATTTACGTTCGAAGCTAAAGCAAATTGAGTTTTAGGAATATTGCGCATACTTCTAATAAAATTTTGGTGCTGCTCAGTAGGTGCACTAAACTGCTCAACATAATCTCCAATCTCTACTTCAGCGTATTGACCTTCACCTACAAATAGGATTCGGCGTCCTGTTAGTTTTTGTGTATCCAGGAAACTTACAACTGATTTAGTTTTTGGCGACTCTAATTCAGTAGAATCAACAATAATAACATTTTCGTTACGCAATTTTTCAGCAATCAAGTAGCGTATTGCCAACTTTCGTTGCTTTTTGTTGATCTTTACATGCTGATCAAATTTAGGCTTAGGACCGAACACACGTCCGCCCCCTTTATATTGAGGAGCAGCTAAAGACCCCTGACGCGCACGTCCTCCACCTTTTTGAGGGTGAGGTTTCTTGGTTGTATGATTAACCTCTGAACGGCCTTTTGTATTAGCTGACCATTGTCTTGCGTTTGCGCGCAATGCCACAATATAGTCTTTGATCATTTGACCGCTTACATCGACATCAAGAAATTCTTCTGCAAATTCTACAGATCCTGTTTCTTTGCCTTCAAGCGAATATTTTTTTATACTTACCACAACTCAACTCCAATCAATCAAGATTTCTTTACGCGAGATTTCTTCATCCCTTTCCCTTTAACGGAAGGAGACACATAGACAAGCCCATCAACAGGACCTGGCACTGAACCTTCTACAACAAGTAGATGCTCATTAGTATCTAAAAGAACAACGCGTAAATTTTGAACAGTTACCTGCTCGTTACCCATTTGTCCAGCCATTTTCTGACCTGGCAATCCACGACCCGGAGTCGTTCTCATCCCTGTAGATCCACCATGTCTGTGAAATCCAGAACCATGAGATGCAGGACCACCTGCAAAGTTATGGCGCTTCATTACCCCTTGGTAACCTTTACCTTTTGAGACTGCAGTTGCGTCGATGTAAGGTACATCTTCAAATTTTTCAACACCCAGCGCTTGGCCAAGAGTGTATCCATCAACTGATTCAAGATTACTTTCGCAGATATAACGGCAAGGTTTTACCCCAGCCTTTTTGAAGTGTCCGAGAAGCGGTTTGCTTATGCGCTTTTCAACAGTACGAGGATCTTTAGTCTCAACAACTTCAAACCCTACCTGTATTGCTGAATAGCCATCTGTATCATCTGTTTTAATCTGAGTGACCAGATTAGGCTGCATTTCAATTACAGTACACGCTTGTGATTGGCCATTTTTATCAAACAGCTGAACCATTCCACGTTTTTTACCCATCAGTCTTAGCTTCTTAAGCTTCATATATTCGTCCTTAATCAAACTGTCAGGCTGCCTATATTAGCAGACCTGTTGTTTTACACAAATAAGAATCAATCGGAGTTCAATTTTATCTGAACTTTTCCTCGCCGGTCAGTGATAAGCTGCGTGTGAGGATACACGTTCTTAATCAGTGCCAATCGAGGGAATTTTCTCTAAATTATGTTGTCGAGCATATCAAAGAACATCATTTCTTCACAAGGGATTTATGCAATTTCTTGATTTTTATCCTTTGTCCCGTTTTTAATGGCCGTTCCAAATCAAGCCCTTTCACATCCACTTCTTTCATCAAAGAAACCACTTCAAGAGCACTTTTGAGCGTAGTTCCTTCATTAAAGTGATACCTGCCAGCCCCCTCAAATTCACCATAAATTAAAACTATAACTTGACGATCAGCGACATTTCTCATAAAACCCCCTCGAGGCCAACGTTCTTCGGGAGCCCTTAATGCAAATTTAATCAATACAACAACAAAACAGACAAAAAGAGCCACAACAGCTCTTTCCACTAGTGAAAATGCAGGTTGATCTTTAAAAATAAGTTTACTAGTCGTCAACATTAACTAGAGGAGGTAGGATCGGGTTTTGAACAACCCCTTTTGGCAAGCCTTCATCCGGCATCTCCCGAAGCGCCCAGTACGTCACATAAAGCACAACAGATGCAAGCGTCAACCCGACTGTGATAGGAAACAATGTTCCACCTGATGCAAAAAAAATGACAAGGGCAAGAATATGCACAATGCTTGCAGATAGGCCAAACCCCACTGCGACCTCTTCTTTATCTGATAATTTTCCAGAAGCAAGCTCCATGATATAGTCGATGGCATATAAAACGCTTGCAATCCCAGACACAACACCAAGACATGCATCAATAGGGCAGACCCCAAGAGAACCCAAGAACTCGATTTTTCCAAGCGCACCGGAAATCGCACTTAGATCAATCAAATTTAAATGATTCAGCCATTGCGCAAAGTTTCCCAACTCGCCAAACAAGTACATAATGTTTCCAATCGTGGCAATCGCAGTATCATGCACGGCATCGTGAACGAAATACTCTAGATAAATAAAAGGGATACGGGCGCCATAAAACGCATAGCGAAGAGTAGTGATACTTAAGTTTCCGCAAGCAGCTAGCCCATCTGAAAGATGCCCAAAAAACGATTTACCGGTAGCAGATATCGCATCAAGGGCGACATCGATTACCTGACCTGCCCCTTGCGATGAATGCGCCATAACCCCATAACCGTTCGGCATATGAGAATGTATACCCACATTCAGCAGACTCATTTTTTAGTTAATTTCCCATTGCCCGGAAGGAAGTCCACGATAGAAATCTGCAGCCCGCATTCTTTTTTTCCCCTCAAGCTGCACCTCAACAAGTTCAAGAGCACCATCACCACATCCGATTAAGATCTTTTTTGTTGGATCCATCATACACACACGTGGATTAAGAGCAGTAGTATTACTTACACGACTCTCATAAATTTTAAGCCGTTTTTTTTGCCCATCAATTGTGATATAGCACCAGGCACCAGGCTCTGGGTTAACCCCTCGAATGAGGTTATGAACCACTTGAGAAGACTTATCCCAATTGATCTCACAATCTTCAAGCTCAATTTTTGGAGCAAAAGTGACAGCATTCTCATCTTGAGGTAAAGCTTTGACCTCTCCCCTGCCAAATGCATGAATAACCTCCAGAATAGCGCGTGAACCCACTATTCTCATTTCAGACTCAAGCATGCCATATGTCGTATTCTCCCCTATCGGCATTGCCACCTGCAAGATCATATCCCCTGCATCCATCTTTCTCACCATATGCATAATGGTAACCCCTGACTCACTTTCTCCATTGACAATGGCCCGTTGAATCGGAGCTGCACCTCTATATTTTGGCAAAATACTAGCATGAACATTCAGACAAGCAAGACGCGGAACGTCCAAAACAGCCTGATTCATAATTTCACCGTATGCAACAACTACAAAAATGTCAGCATTAAACGCCTGCAAAGTAGGCAGAAATTCCGGTGATGAGACTTTTTCTGGCTGGAAATGAGGGATATTTGCAGATTCAGCAACTAGACGAACGGGCCCGGGAACTGGATGACGCGATCTACCAAATGGTTTATCAGGTCTTGAAATAACCCCTACGACCTCTATCTGATTTGCCATCAAAAAGGTAAGCACATCCGCGGCAAACGGAGGAGTACCAAAAAATACTATCCGCATTAGCGATTTCTTACTGGTTGTTCGGGTTTATTCTCTTCCTCAAGATCTGTTTCTTCATCTTGCTCAGCCAAGCTCATCAGACCACGCTTAGAACTTGTGCAAAACTCAATAAACTGAACCACTTCCGGAAGCTGAACTAACTCAGCTTTCATTTTTTCGATCGCTTCAGCAAAAGAAAGATTAGAGCGATAAAGAAGCTTAAATGCACGTGACAATTCAAGCCTTACCGGCAATGCAAACCCGTTGCGCTTCAAACCAATTAAATTCAATCCACCGAATTTAAAAGGAATACCAGCTCCAATAGTAAAAGGTGGAATATCATGCGTCACACGACTCATGCCGCCAACAAAAGCATACCTTCCAATACGCGTGAATTGATGGATCGGGGTCATCCCTCCAATAATGGCATGATCTTCTACGATAACATGCCCTGCAAGGGTCGCGTTATTGCTCATGATCACATGATTTCCCACTTCACAATTATGAGCGACGTGACAATAAGCCATGATCAAGCAATTATCGCCAACTTTTACGGTAGAACCCTCTTGGCACGATGAATTGATAGTCACGCATTCACGGATCTCGCAATTCTTTCCAATCGTCACATAGGTTGTTTCACCCTTGAACTTCAAATCCTGCGTTTTTGTTCCTATGCTGGCAAAAGGATAAACGATCGTTCCCTCACCTATAGTTGTATTGCCATCAATATAGGCATGCGATTTGATCACAACATTATCGTGAAGGGTCACTGTTTTTTTTATTACAGCATAAGGCTCGACCACTACACCTCGCCCAATCTGAGCTCCGGCCTCAATAATAGCTGTAGGATGGATATTAGATTCTGACATCGTCTGGATACCTTATACTTGATTTTTATCTAGGAGCGCAAATCCGATTTCCGCTTCTGCCGCAGTCTTACCATTCACAGTAGCGATCGCCTTCACCCGGCCACCTTTTGAGCTAATATGGATCTCTTCACAACGCATCTCCAATACATCACCGGGGCGCACTGGATTTCTAAACTTTGCATTATTGACATTCAAAAGAACTGCGATCTTATCTGAAGAGGCCCTCATATGCACTAAAACTCCCCCAAGCTGAGCTAATGCCTCTAAAATCAACACCCC
>CAZOAX010000007.1:9570-18736 GCA_964577735.1 uncultured bacterium | reverse complement strand
TAATCCCGCATAATTTATGCCAATAATATCTTTATAAAACATTAACAATTACCTGTTAGCATAACCAAAAAAAACCAATATATAGTTATGACGTTACAGGCAAACTTTTCTCAAACGAATTGGCAAGAAAAATTCCATATTGCATTGGAAATTCAACCCTGCGATGAAAATAAAGAAAATAAAAAATCGACTAAAAAGGGCAACTTCATACCTTGTGAGTTTCTTTTTCCTTGGAAGGAATTAAATGCATGCATTTTCCAATCCGAATTAAAAGACCGTACGTTCCTATTGATAAGTTCCATTAGCAAAATTCTTAAAGATGATGTACCGGAGCTTGAGGATTTAAAGGACGCTTGTGTTTGCTATACCGGAAGCGATGGACGCGATGAAAAACTTAGCAAATTTTCTTCTCATATGGAACTGATGTTTCTTGCGCGCCATGTTAAAGAAATCAATGAGATGCTGCTTCAAAAAATTAAAATAGTCATTTCAAAATATCCCGAGCTTTTTATTACAGATATTGATGTCAAATGCATCGAAACGGATTCTTTGATCTGCTTTGACAGAAACAAAAATTGGAAAAGCGGCAACAAAGATGATCGCCCTTTTCCTACGAGGGCCCTTGATGCCCAATTTTTGATTGGAAATCCAGATCTCTTCAAAACATATAAATGCAAATTTTATGAAGAAGTTCAAAATCCGGATTCGAAAAAGAAAATTGGCTCATTTAAAAATTGTGCGATCAGACCTGCGATGCAATTGCTGCAACGTTCGACCATTGGAATTGCTGTAAGCGACATCAACATTCAACAGGGTTCAATGACATATAATGGTGATCGCGTTAAAGCCTCCAAATACGCTCTCTTAAGACCCGTTCAATATAAAATTGCTGAACACACTTGTAAGCTTATTCAGGAAAAAAAATTATCGAAAGATGACTTATTGATCATGCCAAACTCCGTCATTGAACGGATCCAGTGGCTGACTGAAAAAAAATTTCTGAAACTATCTGTTGAGCAACTTACAAATATTCAAAAGGCTTATGCAGCATCCATCATTTGGTCTGGTCTTGCTCAAAAAAACTTTGAAGTCAATTTAGAAGAAACGATGACCGTCAACATGATTGACTTGAAAGAAGTTTCCACAACGATAAACGATTTTTGCCGTAGCAGCACCATTTTTAAAGGTTGATAGGGCGGCCGAGGGCGACAAGGCAGGCTTCTTTAATGGCCTCACTTAATGTAGGGTGGCCGTGGCAGGTATTCGCTAGCTCTTCAACGGTCATCCGTTTGCGAATAGCAACAACACCTTCTTCGATCAGTTCAGAGGCATGTGGTGCCACTATATGCAACCCGATCAGCTTGCCTGATTTTTTATCGCCGATCACTTTGACCATCCCTTCGTTGTCATCCATGCAACGTGCACGGGCATTGGCAATGAGCGGGCAAATGCCAGAAAAAGTATCTACTCCTTTCTCCTTGGCTTCAGGTTCTGTAAATCCAAGTGTAGCTACTTCAGGATGGGTATAAATAATGCTTGGGATCGTCATGTAATCAACACTTGAATTTTCGCCAGCAATAATCTCAGCTGCGACCACGCCTTCTTCTGAGGCTTTATGGGCTAGCATAGGACCATCGATAATGTCACCAATGGCATAAATGGACGGGACCGAAGTGCGGAAAAATTCATCGACAATAACCTGGCCTCGAGGAGTAGTTTTGACTCCAGCTTTTTCGAGTCCAAGACCCTCTGTATAAGGCTTTCTTCCGATCCCAACCAAAACGGTATCCCCCTCCAGAATCTGATCACCGGCTGTAATGGTAATCTTGTCCTCGATTTTGGCACTGCTAACGGACGTTCCAAGATGAAATTTAAGGCCTTGTTTCTTTAAGGATGCCAGCAGAACTCTATGCACATCAGGATCCAGATTACCGCAGATATTATCGAGCGCTTCAATAAAGGTGACGTCGGATCCGAGTCTTGCATAGACGGAACCAAGCTCAACGCCAATGACTCCAGCTCCGATCACAATTAGTTTAGAAGGAACTTTTTCTAAAGCAAGGGCACCTGTTGAAGTAAGGACTTTCTTTTCATCAATAGGGAGAAAGGGAAGAGCGATAGGTGTCGAACCTGTGGCTAAGATGATATTTTTAGCTTCTATAGTCTTCCCATCCACTTCAATGGTAGTGGGACCTGCGAGAGTCGCTTTTCCAAAAATAGAGGTCACTCCATTTTTCTTAAATAACCCTTTGACTCCCTCTGTGATCGTTTTTACAATGGAGTTCTTCCGGCTCATCATAGCTGAAAAATCAGAAGTTAGATTGGGCGCTATCACTCCCATTTTCTCTCCGTGCTGCTTCACAAAAGAATAAAGGCCTGTAGACTCTAAGAGAGCTTTAGAGGGAATACAACCCACATTCAAGCAAGTGCCTCCAAGCGTCGGATTCATTTCGATGCAGACGACTTTGAGCTTTAATTGAGCTGCTCTGATCGCTGCAACATAGCCAGCCGGACCTGATCCAATAACGGCAAGATCATATGTTTCCATTTACACCTCAAGCAGGATGCGGGAAGGATCTTCCAGGCACTGTTTAATTTGAACTAGAAATGAGACTGCATCCCGTCCATCCAGGATACGATGGTCATATGTTAAAGCAAGATACATCATAGGACGGATCATCACCTGATCGTTGATCGCAACGGGACGTTTTTGAATCTTATGCATCCCCAAAATAGCCGCTTGCGGTGGATTAAGGATGGGTGTTGAAAGAAGCGAGCCAAAAACTCCCCCATTTGTGATGGTAAAACCGCCTCCCTTTAAATCATCGAGCGCGATTGTTCCTTGCCTTGCTTTAGTAGAAAGTTGATCGAGTGTTTTTTCAATTTCCGCAAAGCTTAAATGATTGCAATCTTTAATGACAGGAACGACCAATCCTTTTTCAGTACTGACAGCCACACTAATGTCATAATAATTCCGGTAAACTAGATCTCCGCCGTCGATATAAGCCTGAACAATCGGAAATTCTTCTAATGCTGCCACAACAGCTTTGATAAAAAAGGACATGTAGCCAAGCTTCACTCCATAGTCTTTCAAGAAGAGGTCTTTGTAACGTTCTCTGAGAATAATGACTTGGGTTAAATCCACTTCATTGAATGTGGTCAGCATGGCTGTTTGCTGTTGAACTTCGAGTAACCTGTCTCCGATCACCTGACGGATTTTCGGCAGCTTCTGTCTTGTTTCAGACCGTCCTTCTGCTTTAACTTGAACAGGTTTTTCTTTTAAAACCGGAGGAGGAGATGGGGGTGCTACAGGTTTTTCCTCTTTCAACTCTGATAGAAATTGATCTTTTCCAGAACGGGTTGTAGCTACGACTTTTTCCTTTGGAGGTTCTGGAGCTTTTGCCCCTTCAGTTTCAATAAACCCGATCGATTGCCCTATCTTGACCACATCCTGAGCTTTAACATTAAGGGTCAAAGTGCCGCCTGCAGGAGCATAAATCGCTTGATTGACCTTATCTGTCTCAAGCTCCAGGATCTCTTCATCCATTTTGACAACAGAACCTGAATTTTTAAGAATATTACCGATGGTTGCTTCTGTGATCGATTCACCCATTTGGGGGATGATAATTTCTTGTTTCATAACATTCCTTTACGCTCGATGAAAATGTGTGACTTCAATCGAAGATGGTTTTTTAGGGGTCATTACAGCCTTAAACAGGCTCGATAATTCTTTTTTATGTAGGACATAAGAACCTGTGGCAGATGCTGCACTTGCATCTCGACCTGCATATTCAAGCGTTCCAGGTAAAAGAGATGCTAAATCATACCGAAGATGGCTCCATGCGCCCATGTTGGCCGGTTCCTCCTGTGCCCACACAAAACTTGTGGCACTCTTATATTTTTTTAAAATACCGAGGATTTTCTCTTTATGCAAGGGATAGAGCTGCTCGATTCGAATAAAGGCGATATCGCTCAGTTTTTCCTTTTCTCTAAACTGCTCTAGGTCATAGAAGATCTTACCTGAGCAAAAAACTAGCCGCTTGGCAGCAGAAGATGCTTTCGGGTCATCTAAGACCTCTTCAAAACCACCTCTCTCAAAATCATTTAAAGTGCTGACACATAATGGATTACGCAAAAGAGACTTAGGTGTCATGCAAATCAGGGGCTTTCGGAGAGGATTCAGCACCTGACGCCTTAGTAAATGGAAATATTGAGCTGGAGTCGAAGGGGTGCAAACAAACATGTTGTCATTTGCACACAAAGATAGATACCTTTCAATTCTTGCAGAAGAATGCTCAGGACCTTGTCCTTCGTATCCATGAGGCAATAACATCACAAGTGAAGATTTTTGCCCCCATTTGACTTCGGATGCAGCAATATATTGGTCGATGACCACTTGCGCGCTATTGCTGAAATCTCCAAATTGCGCTTCCCACATCACTAGGGCTTCCGGATAGGCAATGCTATACCCATATTCAAAACCGAGGACGGCGAATTCAGATAAAGGTGAGTTGATCGTATCGGAACGTCCTTGACCAGATCTTAAATGACTCAATGGAAAATAGTTCTTTTCCACTTGCTGATCGACAAGCAAAGCATGCCTGTGACTAAATGTGCCCCGACCACAATCCTGCCCTGACAAGCGAACAGGAACACCTTCCCAAAGCAACGTCGCAAAAGCAAGAATTTCTCCCATGCCCCAGTCGATCTTTTTCTCAGGATCTGTCACCATTTTCAACCGTTCAGCGTACAACTGTTCAAGTTTTGGGTGGGCCTTTACGTCTTTCGGGATCATGCAAGCCGCTTCAGCGCTCTTAACTAAAACATCTTTCTTAACCTTAGTCTGAACAGGGTCAAAGAAATTAGCAGGCCGCTTGTAAGAAACATCCCGATCCGGAGAACTTCCATGTGCAATATCGGCCCGGATCGCATTTTGCATCGCTTTTTTGAACTCGATCTCCACTGCCTCTGCCATGAACTTTTCAACAACGCCCTCTTCGATCAAATGGTCTCTAAAAAGCTCCCGGATCGATTTTTTTGCGCGGATGATTTTATATTCATGTGGCTGCGTAAAGGCCGGCTCATCCGACTCATTGTGTCCATATTTTCGATAACAAATGAGCTCGATCACGACATCGGTATGAAATAAATGACGCATTTCCATCGCAATTTCAGCTGCAAATACACATGCTTCCGGATCTTCTGCATTGACATGCAAGACGGGTATGGAAAACGCAAGGGCAATATCCGTACAGTTCCTAGTCGATCTTCCATCTTCAGGAACAGTTGTGAAGCCGATCTGATTATTGATCACAATATGAATCGTTCCGCCTGTCGAATACCCCTTCAATTGAGCTAGCTGAAGCGTCTCATAAACCACGCCTTGGCCAGAAAATGCCGCATCCCCATGCGTCAGAATAGGAACCACTTTTTCTTGGAGGACATCATCCCGTTTAATCTGACGAGCCTTGACCTGTCCCTCAATCACCGGATCAACAGATTCCAGATGGCTTGGGTTAGGTGTCAGGGTGATTTTGATCTGATGCCCTCTAACCGAGATCGCATCAGACAAGAACCCTTTATGGTATTTCACATCCCCGCTCCCCTCAAAGGAATCGGGAAAGTACCCCTCATCAAATTCTGAAAAGACATCGGCATACGATTTATTTAGGATATTGGCAAGCACATTCAAGCGCCCCCGATGGGTCATCCCTAAAACAAATTCATCAGCGCCAAAGATCGAGCCCTTCTCGATGATCTCAGAAAGCATCGGAATGAGCGTTTCAGCTCCTTCCAAAGAAAACCTCTTTTGTCCCGGAAAGCGTGTATGGATAAACGACTCAAACAGCTCAGACTTATTCAGTTGCTGAAAGATCATCTGCTTTTGTTCCATCCGAAGATCAATCTTCAGTCCGTTGGACTCAATGCGCTCTTCCAGCCACTTTTCAAGCTTTGGATTCCCAAAATCTTTAAACTCAAACCCAATTCTGCCCGAATAAACTTTTTTCAAAACACTGATAATCTCAGCAAGAGAAGCTTTTGATTGAGCCATCAACCCGCAGGTCGGAAATTCTTGAGAAAGATCGCTTTGCTTGAACCCAAAATTTTCTATTCTTAAACGCTCCGGCTCCACTACCTTATCTGACAAAGGATTAAGCGAAGCTGCAAGAAACCCGAACTTGCGGTATGCATTAACCAGCGCACGCACTTGACAATCTGAATTCTCCTTAGAAACAACCGGCGCCGTAAGAGCCTTATCTTCAATAGGAAGCAACTCTAATGTTTTGAAAACTTCGATCCAATCTTCACTGACGCTCTTGGGATCCCGCTTATATTTTTCATATAGCTCTTCCACAAGAGCATAATTGGCCCGGGCTGTGTCGATGAGTCTTTCGCTTGCCATGCCGATCCTGCTAAATAAATTTCTTTATAGCAAAATCCCCCTTTTCTCTATAGCAGCTTTAATAAAATTCACCACTGAGTCACTGAGATCACTGAGAAGCTTTGAGGAAATTGAGAGCAGTGAATTACACTATAGGATTGTATACATTTACAAAGTGATCTTTTCCATATTCAAGAAGCTTCTGATCGTAAGTAACTAAAGTAGCATTTTCTTCATGAGCACTCGCAATTAAAATTCGATCTGCAGGATCTCCATGAATAACACCTGGGAGGCGGGTACTTTGAATAGCTATACGAGGTGAAATAGGGACAATACTAACACCTGGAACATTTATGGCTTTTTCGATCCAATCCAGACAATCCATTTCAATTTCAATTCGCTTTTTTTCTACGAGCATTCCTACTTCCCATATCGTTATCGGGGAAATTAAAATTCCTTGATTCTCTTGCGCATAATCTATCGCTTTCCTGAATGAGGAGGACAAATTTGAATTTCCTTCTAGCAACCATATCCATACATGGGTGTCTAAGAGAATTTTATGCTGTTTTAACTGTTTAACTATTGGCATTCCACTCTTCTTCGATAGGTGAAATAATGTCTTTTTTTACATGAATTGTACCCGCCATTTTTCCAAATAAAGTTTTTTTAGGTTTATCAATGGGGCACATTTTAACAATGGGTACACGGTGTTTTGTCACCACGATTTCTTTACCTGTTGACCTCACTTCTTCCATGACCTTAAGACACTCTGCTTTAAACTTGCCGGCTTGCATAAATTTATCCATAAACCCTCCTATAGTCATAATACCATAGTCACAATATTTAATCTAGGAGAAAACTCAAAATTTTCTTACACTTGCCGGCATGTATCAATGGATCATTTGTCTATTACTTGTCGGCTGTCATGAGGTGGAGCATTCCAACACGAGGCGAGAAACTTTTTCCGGGCGGTATTCAGAGATAGCGCTTTATCATGCCGAAGTTCCGCCTCACTGGGAAAGGGTGGAAACTGAGGGTGACCGCACGGATACTAAACTGCCGATTTGTTCGTATAAGATTGGTGAAGATTTATTGACTTTGCACAATTTTCCGTATAGCTCGATCGAGCAACGGATCTCACCGGAAGCGCAAGTGGAACGGTGGAAGAGACAAGTTCCAGGCGAGATTTACGATGTGATGCCATTTTCAAATAGCGGGTTTGGGGGATTTCGGCTGGAAACGAAGGGAATGATCGCCTATGCGATGCAATTAACTCCATTGATCTTCCGCTCGATTACCGGACCCGATCAAAAGGCGGATTATACGATTAAGTTTATGGGCGATATTGAAAAAAACCGTCAGGATGTGGATGCGTTTGCCGAGAGCTTTGAATGGATCACACCGATTGAATACGGGAAGTTATGAGATTTCTTGCCAGCTTCAAATTTGCCATCGTTCTCATTTTTTTGTCGGCCGTTTTTGTGATTGCCGGGACCTTTTTAGAATCATCGACTGATTCTCATCGTCTTGCTGAGGATTGGATCTATCACAATCCCCTTTTTCAAGTGCTTTTAGGTGGTTATTTCATCAACATCTTGTTATCAGCCCTTTCCCGTTATCCTTTTAAAAGAAGGCACATTCCTTTTCTGATCACCCATTTAGGGCTTCTGATGATGATCACGGGCGTTTTCATTAAAACGCAATTTGGCGTGCAAGGACATATGCAGCTGATTGAAGGAAGCGCATCCGATGATTTGATCCATCCAAATAGGCCTGCCCTTTATGTAGAAAATAGGATGGGAGAGACGAGATCTATCCCTATTGAGGCTGTTAATGTGCTTGAACATCATCCGCATGCTGAAGAAAAGTATGAACCTATCGTAAAACTTGAAGAATGGATCGCTTATGACAAGGGATTTTTAGGCTATACCGTGCAGGTGGATCTGCCGAATGACGAACAACTTACTACCGTTCTTGCAGAGCAAAAACACCTCTCAAAACCACTTGAAGTAGTCCGTTCCGCAAGTGGCCCGATCGATTTCCCAAAAGCGATGATTCACTATTTGAAAACTTGGGCGGATGCAGGAACTTGGCTTTACGACATCCCCTATCCTGCCGTTATTGACTGGAAAAGCGTGAAGGAATTTCCAGCCCTCTATTGGATTGCAGAGCTTTATGATGAGAATTTACTAGAAAATTTAGAAAAGAAAAAATGGCCTCTTGTCGACGCTCTTTTAAATAAGGAAAATCCATTTGAAGCCTGGATGCATCAAATATATGCTGTCCAAGATGAGCTCCCGAAGCCACCTGAGTTTTTGGATCCTTTGATCGAGGCACGCATGCTTTCGGCCTATTTGAGGCTGTACTCTATTCACTATGATCAGATTCCAAAGCCTGTAAAATCGACAGAATTACCTTTAACTCATGCGATTGTTCCAAAACCGCTTCCAGCTAAACCGGAAGATGCAAGACCTGCTGTTGTGATTGGTTTTGGGGAAGAAAAAATTGCCCTTGTTTATGGAAGCAGCTTGAAATGGCCAAGTCCGGATGGCATGTATCTATTTAAGTTTCAACCGCATCTAGAAAAAATCCCCTACAGCATCCGCGTCCACCAGGCACTTGACATCAAGCATCCGGGATCGGATCAAACAGCAAGCTATGAATGTACCCTCTCTGTTAAAGATAAACGATCTGGCCAGATGACCTCTTGCACCCTTTTAATGAACCATGTGTATGAAACTGACGACGGCTACCGCTTTTATCTTGCCGGGATCGGAAAAGTGG